>CAZLVB010000017.1:0-15920 GCA_964562855.1 uncultured Gammaproteobacteria bacterium
GCCGGTATTCGTCAATTCGAAAAGATCAAAGGCGAAGTTTCCGCCAAAGTCGCTTTTGATCTTTACCAAAATTATGGTTTCCCGATTGAGTTAACAAGTGAACTGGCCAAGGAAAATGACCAAAAAGTTGATATCCGGGGATTTGAAAAGGAGCTTAAAGAACACCAAGAACTTTCCAAATCCGCCGGCACAAAAACAAGAGGAGGACTAGCAGTCCAAAGTCAACAGGCTGCCAAACTGCATACTGCCACCCATCTTCTTCATCAGGCTCTTCGCGATGTTTTGGGCAAGCACGTTAAACAAACCGGTTCTCATATCACAGAAGAAAGGTTGCGTTTTGATTTCACCCACCAGCAAAAACTAACCGAACATCAGATCAGACAGGTTAAAGAACTGGTGCAACAAAAGATAAAAGAAGACCTAATAGTTAAATCTGAAACCATGCCCAAGAAAGCAGCAGATGCAATCGGCGCAATCGGTTTATTTACCGAAAAATACCAGGACTTAGTCAACATTTATTTTATGAGTAAAACAGGTAAAATTGATGATGCATTTTCTAAAGAATTTTGTGGCGGACCGCACGCGCAGTCAACCGGAACACTCGGTCAATTTAAGATTATTAAGGAGGAATCAGCAGGCGCAAACATTCGCCGAATTTATGCTACAATAGGTTAGAATTCCATGGACCCTACTGCCCGTAATGACGATCTAAAATCAGAAAATCAGACAGGCACAACACCCAATAAGCCCACCAATCCGATTCAGCCCGGCCAATTTGTAGTCGCCCAGGAAGAAGCGCAAAACCCCCCTCCAACTTTAGGGTCAACTCCACAAAACAATCCAAGCCCTCAAATTCCTACTGAACCGCCTAAGATACCCGCAACGCAAAAGCCTCCAATTGTTGCCACTGCACCCCAAGACACTCAGACTCCTCTACAAACCCCATCTCAAGCTGCACCGACCGAATCAGTTCAAAATACGCAGGCTCCAACTCCGCCTGCGCCACCAGTCAACCAACCGGATCCCAGCCCGTTTGTTCCGCCACAACAAGGACAAGACACAGCCCAGATGGGTGGTGAAGACCAGCCGAAAATGATTGAAAAATTTAAAATAATATTAATTATTGCGGCAGTTGCCACTCTGCTTATCATAATTGCCATCCTGGTCTGGTTTTTCATTTTAAATAAAAAAGACACCGAACCTGTCAAAACACAAACTGGCGGCGAACAAGTCGAAGAACCGCAGCTGCCGCCACCAAGAACTACCGGGGGTTTCGGCGAACTCCCGCCGGCAACGCCAGAGGCAACAGAATCAGCTTCTCCTTCCCCCGAAACACTGGAATCACCCTCGCTGACTCCCCAGTAACGTAAGACTTGATATGTCTTCCTCTACCTACGCAGAGCGACATATATATCTTCCTCGCTCTGCGAGCGATATTTTCTTTCCAGAAAAGCAGATGACACCCTGTGTCAGGCTGATATATAATTAGTATCGCTTGTGAAGCTCCCAAATCCGTTTAATAAATTTTTAGGAAAAACCGGCCAGGAAGAAGTAAATTATTTAACTTTTACCCTCACACCCTCTGAAATATTGGCAGCTATTTGGCAATTCGAGGAAGAAAAACCCAAGATAATCGGGTTTGATAAAAGGTCCTACAGCACAGATGATAACCTGATACATCAAGCCGCGGCGACCATCGATAAAGCCGCCAGCCTTGCGCAAACAGATGTTACTAAAGTTACATATGGACTTACACACAACTGGTTAGAAAATGGTCAACTAAAAAGTGAGACCGCTAAAATTCTCAAAAATCTTTCGGAGGATTTAGAACTTGAAGCACAGGCGTATATCTCCTTAGCTCAAGCCATAAATCATCTCCTAAAAGTTGAAGAATCAATCACCCCACAGGCAGTATTGATAGGCAATTTTGAAGATTTCTGCGAGGTTCATCTTATCGAAAACAACAAAGTTGCGGATACAAAAACTTATAAGGGGAGTGTGGATCTTGAAAAAATTATTGCTCTAGTTGGTCAGCTTAAAAAGGATGATAAAGATTTACCTGCAAGAATCATTCTTTACGGAGAAGACCGCAAACTGGCAAAAGAAATCACCGAAAATAGTTGGCAAAATTTGTTTGTTCACGAGCCCAAAATAGATGTTGTTGGCGATTCTGATTTGGCCAAAGCGGTCGCTTTTGCTCAGGCCGAAGATATTCTAGGGTATGAAGTTGCAAAAGAAGCGAAAGTGGCAAAAAAGAAAGACGAGGAATCCGGTCAGCTCGGTTTTATGGAAGGCGAAGATATTTTATTAACCAAAGGGGCTACTGAATTACCAATCGAAGAAAAAATTGAGTCTGAAAAAGCAAAAAGCGAGGAAAATCTACCAATTGAAAAGACTCATCCACTCGAAGTAGAAAAAGATTCTACAACTGAACCGGAAGCGCGCAGGAAGCCAGAAACATCGCAAGGTTTTATCGAAAGCCTTGCATCCATTGGTTGGTTTCCCAAACTGTCGAATGTCTTTAAAAACAGGCCGTCTGCTAAGGTAACCGTAATCATATTGGGAATTTTAATAACCTCGGGAGTCATCGGCGCCTTTGCCATTGGCCAGTTTTTAACTGATGCCCAAATAATAATAAAAGTTCAATCGAAAAGCCTTGAGCAGGATTTCAGTACTCAAACTACAGGTGAGGAAATCACGGCCGTGGCAAGCGGAGAACAAAAGGCAGTTGCAACCGGAAACAAAAAGATCGGCCAAAATGCAAAAGGCGAAGTCACGGTTTTTAATATCACGTCTTCACCTAAAACTTTTTCGAAAGGAGCCACAATAATTACAAATAGTGGACTCAAGTTTACCTTGGATGAGCAGGTAGAGGCTACATCAGCGAGTAAACCAGGGCAGGCAAGCATCACAAAAACACAGGTGACAGCTATTGAGCTAGGGCCACAATATAATTTAGACCCAGGACAGCAATTTTCCTTCACACAATATGACGAATTTTCTTATTGTGCACAGAATGATGCACCTTTAACGGGCGGAGAAGAAAAAGAAGTGACTGTGGTATCCGTCCAAGATCAAGATAAACTCAAAAACTCTCTGCAGGACACATTGACTGAAAAAACAAAATCACAGATCAAAGAAAAGACCCAAGGTCAAAATTTTGACGACCAGACTTTGGTAATTAAGGTTTTAAAATCCCAGTTTGATAAAAAAATTGACGAAGAAGCCTCCCTCGTTAATCTATCGATGGAAATTGAAGCCTCGGTTATCATCTATGATCAGGCAAAACTTAAAGAAAATTTAGCCCGGTCCATAGGTGACGAAGTACCGGAAAACTGGGAGGCCAGGGCAGAAGACATCCAGATATCGGATTTGACCACAAAAAGAACCGGAAACAATCTCGTGGCAAGTGGCAAATTCCAAGCAAAATTAGTGCCCAAACTTAACGAAGAAGAATTAAAAAATAAAATCGCAGGCATTGGTCAAAAGACCGCAAGAACAATTATCAAGGAAATACCGGAAGTTGTTGAAGTTGAATTTAAAAACAGTCCGAATCTGCTATTTACAAGCTCGATTCCGCGAAATAAATCAAAGATAATGATAAAAGTGGAAGCAATCTAATGGCACTTATCGTCTATGTTAAAGAAAACCCTAACCCCTCTTATCTTACCAAGAATAAAAAAAGGGATCGCGTTTTTTTCTCATTAGTTTCTCTTCTTGGCTTATCGGCAATTTTTTTTACAGCTTGGCCTCTGCTTACTTGGCAACTTACGACACTGCCGAAATTAACAGCAAAGGTTAGCAAGGTACCGATTCCTCAAACTCAGGTACTCTCGGCAAAACAAACATTGGAGCAAAATGTTCAGGTAGTTAAAGATGCAGACGGCTTTTCATATTTCATCCCTACTACTTTTTCAAAAGAGGGGCAAAAACCGAACATTCGTCCAAAGGAGTTTTATCTCTCGATTCCTAAACTAAAAATCCAAAAGGCCAAAGTAAAGGTAGACAATCTTAATTTTTACAATTCACTTTCCCATTTTCCGCAATCTGCACTGCCCGGAGAGGTCGGTAATAGTTTTGTCACTGGTCATTCAATCCTGCCTCAATTTTATGATCCGCAAAATTATTTGACCATTTTCTCAAAACTTTCAGAACTGGAAATCGGGGATGATATCATTGTCGAAATTGAAAGCCAAAGAATTTCTTTCACAGTGCAATACTCAAAGATTGTCGACCCACACGATACTTCGCCTCTTCTGCCCATTTCGGCATCTGGCCGCAATTTAACTTTGATGACCTGTGTGCCACCAGGGGCCAATACTAAAAGACTAATTGTTGTAACTGCTCTCTTATGAGATTTGTCGCAATCGATTTGGGAAGAAAAACGACAGGCATAGCCATTTCAGAGGGTCAACTTGCCCAGCCTTACACCACAATCACTCACAAAAGTATCAAGGAGGCACAGGATACAATCATCAAATTACTTACGAACCTTAATGCTCAAGAGGTTGTTATTGGCAGCGTTGAAGGGAAAATCTCCAAAATGTTTGTCAATTTTGCCCAAATTCTCAAAAAGGAAATGCCGAAGCTAAAAATAATTTTACACGATGAGACATTAACCACTAGACAAGCCCGAGAAACTATGATTAAACTTGGAATCAAAAGAAATCGGCGAAAGAAAAAGGAACACGAAGTAGCTGCTGCCATTATTTTGCAAAGCTATTTAGACTCACATGAATGAAATCAAATTTGAATCTGGCTTTTGCCAGTTTGAATTTTTCCTATAAGGGAAAGAGGAATAATAGATATGATTAAAAAGCTCTTGGCTCCCGTTCAGGCATGGATACTTTTGCAGGGTAAATGTGTGGGCTGTGGCAAAAATTTATCATTAGCCAGAAAAATCGAAAGAGCGGACAACAGCCAAAAAATTATTTGTTCGTGCGCGAGGGTGTATATCTTTGACAAGAGAAAAGGGAAATATAGAAGAGCCACTTTTGGGGAGGCACAAAATTGATCAAAAAACAACGCTTTTTCACTTTTGCAGTACTTTTTATCATATTAGTTGTTGCACCGGTAATCGCAAGTCAAACTTACAATTATCTTCTTAAACCGGCTTCAACCGACAAAACACCTAAAATTTTTGTCATAACACCTGGCCAGCCGATTTCCCAAATCGCCAAAAACCTGGAAAAAGAGAAGCTTATTAAAAATGCCTTTGCGTTCAGATTACTCGTTTCCCAAATGGGAATAGCAAAAACTATTCAGGCTGGTGATTTCAGATTGTCCAGCGATCTTTCCTCAAGAGAAATTGCCTCACTTCTGACTCACGGAGCGATCGACGTTTGGCTGACTCTTCCTGAAGGACTCAGGGTTGAAGAGCAAGCTGCAAAAATTGAACAAATTTTGAAATTCGGCACAAATGACAAATATCAATTTGATAAAGCAAGATATATTAAAATAGCAAAAGAAGGTTATATGTTTCCCGATACTTATCTGGTTCCCAAAGATGCCACTGCCGGCGATGTCGCCGCTAAGCTTACCAATACATTTGAGCAAAAAGTCCCTATCTCTCTTCTTGAAAAAGGAACTGCCAATAATCTGACTTCCGAAGAAGTTGTCACTTTAGCGTCCTTAATTGAAAGAGAAGCAAGAAGCAATGAAGAAAGGCCACTGATTGCCGGGATTCTTAACAATAGACTTAAAGTAGGAATGGCTCTCCAGGTAGATGCCACTGTCCAGTACGCCAAAGGTTATGATACTGCCAAAAACAGCTGGTGGCCGCAAGTTTCAACGGCAGATTACAGGCAAGTTGTCTCCGCCTATAACACCTATCTGTCAGCCGGTTTGCCGCCGGCCCCAATTGCCAGTCCGGGTTTGGAGTCGATTAGGGCTGCAGCCAGCCCGGCAAATACAGACTATTATTATTACTTACACGACAGTGACGGCAAAATCCATTTCGCCAAAACCATGGAAGAACACAACGAAAATATCCGAAGGTATCTTTTTCAGTGAGCTTGTAGAGTATTGTTAACTAAATTATTCCTGTGAAGAAATTACTGTCAATCGGTCCTCCCTTCATAATTTGCGCCGCACTTCTTTGGAGTTTTGACGGCCTGCTGCGAAGAAGCCTTTTTACCTTGCCGCCAGCCGTTATTGTCTTTTGGGAACATCTTTTAGGCGCGGTCATCTTAATCCCGATTGTGCTCTTTTTTGGTTTAAAACTGGGAAAAATGACCAGAAAGGAATGGCTGGCAATTGTTTTTGTCAGTCTTTTCTCTGGGGCGCTCGGAACTATTTTCTACACGGCAGCGCTAGGTAAGGTGAACTACATACAATTTTCGGTGGTAGCAATTTTGCAACAGCTTCAGCCAATTTGGGCAATAACAACGGCGGCTATAATTCTTCGGGAAAAACTTACGGGTAATTTTTTAAAGTGGGCAGCTTTGGCGCTTATCGCATCTTATTTTGTCACCTTTAGGGATTTAAAGGTAAATCTTGAAAGTGGTAGTCAGACGGTAGTTGCTGCCGGACTTGCTCTTGGGGCAGGTATGATGTGGGGTTCATCAACCGCATTCTCCAAAGTAGTTTTAAAGCAGGTATCTCATGTCACCGCCACATTTTTAAGATTCGCAATCGCACCTATCTTTGCCCTGCTTTTTCTAGTTGGATCGAAGCAAGGCGGTAGTCTTTTTGCAATCACGCAGTCTCAATGGCTTACTCTTCTTTTGATTACTTTTACAACCGGCATGGTTGCACTTTTAATCTATTATTTTGGCTTAAAAAAAACACCGGCGAGGGTTAGCACAATTTTGGAGCTTGTCTGGCCCGCTTCGGCGATTTTTATCGACTACTTTTATTTCAAAAAAACACTATCGACAACCCAATTACTCGGGGTTTTAGTCCTCATTTTTTCCATGTATAACGTTTCGAAATTCAAAAAGTAAACGTGCAGTGGTTTAAGCAACGGGTCGAAAAAGGTGACGGTTCCGGCAAAAAAATAGGTTTTCCCACAGTTAATCTTGACTCTCAACAAATAAAAGGAAGAATTAAAGAGGGAATTTATGCTTGCCAAGTTCGTTATAAGAAACAAATTTATAAAAGCGTCCTATTTTATGGCCCAAGGTTAATCAAGAGAGAATCTCACAACGTTTTGGAAATATATATAATTGATTTCAATAAAAACATATATGGTCAGTATATTGAGTATGACGTCAAAAATTTTATACGCAAGGTCAGAAATTTTAAAAACGAAAAGGAGTTAAAATTGCAAATTGCCAAAGATTCTAGAAAAGCCCTGCGCTTATTGACAAATACCTGAATCTGATTTAAAATCACCAAAAGACACATCCCTATATGGGGGTACTTTTAGTACCTTCTTTTTTCTGTTGTGTCTAAATAAAATTCCTGTGGATCATTTCAATACTATTTATTAAATCCAGATAACAATTCTTGTCTGAAGTGTGATCCTCTTACAATTTTTAGAAAGAAACTAGAAAGTGGCAAAAAGAATTTTTTGGGGCCAACATAAAAATATTGATTTACCTCATCTTGATTTAATCCAGGTTCAAAGAGAGTCCTTCCAGGATTTTCTTGAAAATGGAATAAAAGAGATCTTAGAAGAGGTTTCTCCGGTTTCTGATTTCACAGAAAAGAATTTCTCTCTTTCATTCGGAGAATATAGCTTTGGCAAATCTAAATATACACCGGAAGAAGCCATCCAAAAGGGCGTAACCTACGACGTTCCCCTGAAGATTCAAGCGGAAGTTATTAATAAACAGACAGGAGCAAAAAACTCTCAAGAGGTTTTTTTGTGCGACCTGCCTTTAATGCTGGCAAAAGGTTCTTTCATCATAAACGGAATCGAAAGAGCAGTAGTCAGCCAATTAGTCAGGGCCCCGGGTGCTTATTATTCTGCAGAGATTGATCCTGCAACAGGCAAGGTGCTTTACAGTTGTGAAATTAGACCCCTGAGGGGTTCTTGGCTCGAATTTGGAATCACCAAAAATGACATCATAACAGTTAAGATTGACAGACGCCGAAAGTTTCCCGTAACAACCTTTTTGCGAGCCATCGGATTTTCGGACGATCAATCTATCGAAAATCTTTTTGCACCGATTTCCGATGAGACAACCAAAGAATTTCTTAAAAATACCTTCGCCAAAGATCCAACAACTAATCAGCAAGAGGCACTCCTGGAGATTTACAGGCGGATGCGTCCAGGGGATCATGTCATCTTAGACAACGCTAAATCGCTGATTGAAAATATGTTTTTCAATGATCGCCGATATTCCCTTGGAAAAGTTGGCAGATACAAAATCGAAAAGAGGCTGGGACACATCAAGCAAAGATTGAACTCGAAAAAGGAAGATTCCGAAACGAGCCAGATTCTTACACCTGCTGATTTTATTGCTTCAATCTACTATCTGTTTGAACTTCAAAGCGGCAAAGGGAGAGTCGATGATATCGACCATTTGGGAAACAGGCGAGTCAGACGAGTCGGAGAATTAGTCGCCCAGAATGCCTTTAGGGTCGGCATTTTAAGATTAGAGCGGGTTATTAAAGAAAGAATGAGTTTAACCCCGACTGATACCGTACCGGTACCGGCGTCCCTGATAAACGCCCGGCCGATTATTTCGGCAATCAATGAGTTTTTCCGCTCTTCGCAGCTTTCGACAATTCTAGATCAGACAAATTCTCTTTCAGAATTAGATAACTTAAGGCGACTGACGGTAATGGGAACAGGTGGTATTGCCAGAGAGCGCGCCGCATTTTCTATCCGCGACATTAATCACTCCCAATACTCAAGAATTTGCCCTATCCGTTCACCGGAAGGGCCTAATATCGGACTTGTTACGTACATGGCGCTTTACTGCAAAGTCAATGATTACGGATTCCTGGAAGCGCCTTACCTAAAAGTTATTCATGATAAAAACGGTAAAGCTAAAATATCTGGCGAAATTGTCTATTTGGCAGCCGATGATGAAGAGAATCACTACATTACTCATGCCCAGATTTCCACAGACGATAAGGGCTATATCCAAGATGAAGTCGTACCGGTAAGATATCTGGGTGAATTTACCACGGAGCACAGAAATATGGTTAATTATATCGACGTAGTTCCCAGGCAAGTGGTGGGAACCTCGGCCTCATTAATTCCATTTTTGGCTCACGACGAAGCAAATCGTGCCTTAATGGGAACTCACATGCAGTGTCAGGCCGTACCTCTTCTTGTACCCGAAGCACCAATTGTCGGTACAGGCATGGAAGAAGTGGTCGGCAATAATTTAAAAGATGTAGTAAAAGCTACAAAAGATGCTAAAGTCACATATGTCGACAGTAGAAAAATCATCCTTAAAAATCGCCTAAAGGACAATTCTAGTCCAGAAATCACCATCCCAATCGCCAAATTCACCAGATCTCCACAAAGTACCTGCCATTCGCAAAGACCCCAAGTTTTACCCGGACAAATTGTTAAAAAAGGAGATATTTTAGTCGACGGCTCATCTACAGATCAAGGAGAATTAGCGCTTGGTAAAAATCTCCTGATTGCCTACATGAGTTTTGACGGTCTTGGTTATGAGGATGCAATTGTAATTTCAGACCGCTTATTCAAGGAGGATACTTTAACCTCTATTCATATAGAGGAATACGACACTGCAGTTGTAGAAACTAAACTTGGGCCGGAGGAAACCACCAGAGATATTCCGAATGTTTCCGAGGAGGATTTAGCAAATCTGGATGAAGACGGAATCGTTGTGGTTGGAGCAGAAGTGGGCCCAAACGACATTCTTGTTGGCAAAATCGCGCCCAAAGGTGAAACAGAGCTGAGCGCGGAAGAAAGATTATTGCGGACGATTTTCGGCGAAAAGGCAAGAGAAGTCAGGGACACGTCGCTTAGAATGCCTCATGGCGAAAAAGGCACTGTCATCGACGTCAAAATTTTATCCCGCGATAAAGGAGATGAACTCGAGCACGGAGCTCTGACTAAAATTTTTGTGAAGGTTGCCCAAATTAGAAAGGTGGTTGTTGGTGATAAACTGGCCGGCCGGCATGGCAACAAGGGGGTAATTTCCAAAATTGTTTCGGCTGCCGATATGCCTTATCTTCCGGACGGCACACCCGTTGACATCATCATCAGTCCGCTTTCTGTCTTATCACGTATGAACTTAGGTCAACTTTTGGAAACCCATCTTGGTTGGGCGGCCGAAAAACTTAATTATAAAGTCGCCCTGCCGGTCTTTGAACACATTGCCGAGGAAAGAATAATAGATGAACTGAAAAGCGCCAATCTGCCCGTCGATGGACGCACCACACTTTACGACGGCAGGACCGGTCTGCCTTTTGACAGACCAATAGTCATTGGCGAAAGCTACATCATGAAATTAATTCACATGGTCGAGGACAAAACACACGCCAGATCTACTGGGCCGTATTCGCTAATTACCCAACAGCCTCTTGGGGGCAAAGCTCAGATGGGCGGACAAAGACTTGGCGAAATGGAGGTCTGGGCGCTTGAGGCTTATGGAGCAGCTTTCAGTCTGCAGGAGATGTTAACCATTAAATCTGACGATGTGGTTGGTAGAGCCAAGGCTTTTGAGGCCATCATTAAAGGAACAGAAATTCCTCAAGCCCTGATACCCGAATCATTTAAAGTTTTGGTTAAAGAATTGAATAGTCTTAATCTCAATGTTGCAACCATTGGTGCCAAAACTCAAGAAGAAGCCAAAATCGTTCCTCAGACGGAAGAAGAGGCAAAGGCCGCACAGGAATTTGCTCAAGTGGCAGGTGCGCAAAATATTGTTTCACAACAGGATATCTCAGGGCCTGGCAGCTCAATGGAAATAGAAAGCCAAAGTTAATATGAACGAACTTATCGATTTCGAATCACTAAAATTGACGCTTGCATCACCGGACGATGTCAAAACCTGGTCATTCGGTGAAGTTACTAAGCCTGAAACTATTAATTACAGAACCTTAAAACCGGAAAAAGATGGCCTTTTTGATGAAAGAATTTTTGGTCCCACTAAAGACTGGGAATGTTACTGCGGTAAATATAAAAGAATCAGATACCGGGGAATAATTTGTGACAAGTGCGGCGTCGAAGTCACGCAATCGAGAGTCAGAAGAGAAAGAATGGGCCACATCACTCTTGCCGCTCCTGTTGTTCATAATTGGTTCTTCAAAGGCAGCCCTTCAAAATTGGGTCTTCTTTTAGACATTTCTCCCAGAAACTTAGATGCTGTCGTTTATTTTGCCTCCTATTTAGTAATTGACATAGACGAGGAACAAAGGAAGCGGGTTGTAAAAAAGCTCGAGGAAGAATTAAACACAAAAAGGAAGGAACAACAGGATATTTTAAAGAAAAAACTAAAAAAAAAAAAAAAAGGAGCAAAGAAAGAAGTTGTAACCACGAAATCAAAAGGGAAAACAAAAGAATATGCCGAACTCAAAATAGAAGAAATTCAGCTTGCAATGCGCGCAAGACTGGCCAAAATGCGCGAGGAGCATGCTGTCGAAATATCTCATCTTGAAGAAATTTACAAGAACATAACTGATATGGTGACTTCAATAAAAACAAGAGACTTACTTTCTGAAGAAGAATATTTCAAACTTTTGGATTACACAGCCACCGATTTTATCAAAGTTGGTATGGGTGCAGAAGCGCTTCTTTCGGTGTTGGAAAAAATCGACCTTTCAAAATTAGCAGTTTTGCTAAGAGAAGAAATTACCAAAACCACAGGTCAAAGACACTTGAAAGCAACCAGAAAACTGCGGGTCGTAGAAAGTATGCGCAAGGCGCAAATTTCAACAACCTGGATGATCGTCAGAATCTTGCCGGTTTTACCTCCGGATTTAAGACCAATGGTTCAGCTTTCAGGCGGCCGTTTTGCCACAAGCGATCTTAACGATCTTTACAGACGAGTCATCAATAGAAACAACAGGTTAAAAAAATTGATTGAACTGGGCGCACCCGAGATCATTCTAAGAAACGAAAAAAGAATGCTTCAAGAATCTGTCGATGCCCTAATTGATTCACAAAGGGTTAAATCCACAAGGGCATCTCAGGAATTAAGGTCGCTATCCGACATGCTTAGGGGTAAGCAGGGTAGGTTTAGGCAGAACTTACTCGGAAAACGTGTTGATTATTCCGGCAGATCGGTAATCGTTGTAGGGCCGGAATTGAATTTGAACCAAGCCGGTATTCCTAAAGAAATGGCACTTGAAATGTTCAAGCCCTTTGTTTTGAGAGAAGTTATAGCCAGAGGCTTTGCCCCAAATGTCAAAAGCGCCAAACACTTTTTGGAAAGAAGAAGCGGGGAAGTCTGGGATATTTTAGAAGAGATAACAAAAGGACATCCGATTCTTTTAAATAGGGCTCCGACTCTTCACAGGTTGGGAATTCAAGCATTTTATCCGATTCTTATAGAAGGCGATGCCATAAGAATCCATCCTTGTATCTGTGCCGGCTTTAATGCCGATTTTGATGGCGATCAAATGGCTGTTCACGTACCTCTTTCGCAAAAAGCCCAGGAAGAAGCAACCCACCTGATGATGTCACAAAGAAACTTGCTGCGCCCCGCAGACGGTTCACCCATAACCCTGCCAAATAAAGAAATGGCTCTAGGTATTTATTATTTGACATCGCCCAATCCTGATCTAAAACCGCATGAGCCCATTTTTGAAAGTGATCAAGATGTACTTTTTGCACTGGCCGCAGCCAAAGTTTCAGTAAGGCAACAGGTGAAGTTGAAGATTGGCAAGGATGTTATCGAAACAACTGCCGGCAGAGTTTTATTCAATGCCCAACTGCCCTCTTCGATGCCCTTTATCAACGAAACAATCAGCGCCGCAATTATAAAAAGGATAATATCCAGAGCCATTGATGAAATTGAAGAAGAACATGTCGTGGAATTGATCGATCGGCTAAAGGGTCTGGGCTTTGACGGCGCTACCTTCTCTGGCCTTTCGGTTTCAGTTTTTGATTGTGTTATTGTCGACAATAAACCTGAAATTATCCATAAGGCAGAAAAAGAAGTTGCCCAAATCGAGAAAAACTTTAGCATGGGGCTTATCACCAAAGACGAGTCAAAACGTCTGTCGCAAGAAGTCTGGCTTTCAACAACCAATGAACTCGCAGACCTAACCTGGCGCAATCTCCCCAAAGATAATTCAATCAAAATTATTTCTGATTCCGGCGGTTCCCGTGCAACCGCCGAACAAATTAAGCAGCTGGCGGCAATTAGAGGCTTGGTGACCGACCCTTCCGGTAGAATCGTTTCTCTGCCAATCAAATCCAATTTCCGGGAAGGCCTTTCGGCATTTGAGTATTTCACCAGTGCCCGAGGTGCCAGAAAAGGTTTGGCAGACCGGGCCATCAAAACTGCCGAATCAGGGTATTTGACCAGGCGTCTTGTTGACGTTGCCCATGATGCCATTATTAGGCAAGAAGACTGCGCTACCAGTGAGGGTATTATTATTGCCAAAAGTGACCAGCGGCAAGCTGCCTTTATGGTCAGAATCCAAGGTCGCGTAACAGCCGAAGAGATTACCGCACCAAAAAGTAAAAAGGTGATTGTAAAGAAAAATACTTTGATTAGTGAAGAAATCACCAAAGAAGTAGAGAAAAACGCTATTGATCAGGTTAAAGTAAGAAGCGTCCTTTCATGCGAGGCTAAATATGGGCTCTGTAGCCGCTGTTACGGTGTCGATTTAGTTACCAGAAAGCTGGTTTCAATTGGCACGCCTGTGGGCGTAATTGCCGCTCAGTCAATCGGAGAACCGGGAACTCAGCTGACAATGAGAACATTTCATACAGGCGGAATTGTCGGACTTGATATTACTCAGGGTCTGCCGAGAGTCGAGGAACTTTTTGAAGCGCGAACACCAAAATTTTCCGCCCAAATTTCAGAAATTGCCGGCAAGGTCAAAATTGAAGAATCGCCCGAGGGGACGGTTGTCAGAGTCAAAAATACCAATCTCAAACCAGCGGTCGAGAAAGAGTATTTCATTCCACCCACATCTGAATTGAAAGTCGCAGACGGCCAGCTTGTCGCAGCCGGCACGCCGCTTTCCGCAGGCTATCTTGATATCAAGGAAATCTTAGCTGTTTCCGGCCTAAGAGAAGCCCAAGAATATCTAATCTCCGAAGCTCAAGAAGTTTACGAAACTCAGGGTGTGGCCATTAATGATAAACATTTTGAAGCAATAGTGCGCAAAATGAGCGAAAAAGTACGGGTTGAATCTTCGGGTGACACAGTCCTTTTGCCAGGAGAGTTAATCGACACCAATCGGTTTACAGAAGAAAATGCCAAGGTCCTAGCCGAAGGTGGAGAGCCGGCAACGGCACAAGTGGTAATTCTGGGAATCACCAAGGCTGCACTTTACACCGAAAGTTTCCTGTCGGCGGCCTCATTCCAGGAAACCACGAGGATTTTAACCGATGCTGCCACCGAAGGCAAGCAAGACAGATTATTGGGCCTAAAAGAAAATGTAATAATTGGCAGACTTATACCTACCAGCCCCGAAAGAGCTCAAATCCGGTAATTGAAATTTTAAAATTTAAAATTTAAAATTAACGTTCTATGCCAACTATTAATCAACTTATAAGAAAAGGCAGAAAGCAAAAAGTCAAAAGGGTCAGAGCGACTGCCCTTCGCCGTGCTTTTAATTCTGCAAAAAATCGATACGTCTTTTATCCCTCAAGCCAAAAAAGAGGCGTTTGTGTTGTGGTCAAAACTATGACTCCAAAAAAACCCAATTCCGCCCTGCGAAAGGTAGCCAGGGTTCGTCTTTCCAACAAACAGGAAGTTACCGCTTATATTCCGGGTATGGGACATGAGCTGGCAGAGCACTCGGTAGTTCTAATAAGAGGCGGCCGGGTCAGGGATTTACCCGGTGTTAAATATCACATAATACGCGGAAAATATGATACAACCGGGGTAGTTGGCCGAAAACAGAGTCGATCACTCTATGGGACTAAAAAATCCGGTGCCGTTAGTGGTACCCAGGCAGCCGCCACAGCCGGCGCCCAAGTTGCCCAAACCACACCGCCACCTCAAACTGAAGGAGGAACTGCTTAAATGTCAATCATTGGAAAGCTTGCTTCGAGCAAGTTCTCTTGCGAGAAGTGGAAATTGCTCGCCTTAAGCGAGTTTCGAGTCGAAAGGGAAATTGGAAATTCCTCCGAAGGAGGTCATCATGCCTAGATCCGGAAGAGTCGAAAAAAAACAAATTGCTCCAGACCCTATCTACCAAAGTACCCTTGTTGCCAAACTCATTAACAAACTAATGGTTAGCGGCAAAAAGGCACTTGCCGAAAGAGTAGTTTATGGTGCACTAGAGCATCTTAAGTCACAGGGCAAGGATCCGATCAAGACCTTGGAAATGGCGGTTGAAAACATTACGCCAAGAATGGAAGTTAGACCCAGAAGGGTAGGTGGTGCTTCTTACATGGTACCCATGGAGGTCAGGGGCACGAGGCGACTTTCGCTGGCAATCTCATGGTTAGTAAACTCTGCCAGAAGCAGGAAGGTCGCGGAAATTGCAGAAAAACCCAAAAATAAACCTTTAATTATTGCTAAACTTACCAACGAAATACGTGAGGCTTCCGAAAACACCGGCAAAGCAGTCGCCAAAAAAGAAGAAATGCACAGAATAGCCGAGGCGAATAAGGCCTTCGCGCATTTCCGTTGGTAATGCGCTCCGCCTTGCGATAGCTCCGGACCTTTGGTCCGTAATAGCTATCTAAAGGCCTTCGCGCATTTCCGTTGGTAAGCCGGAATTTACACTGAGCTTGCCCAAGTGTTTACACTGAGCTTGCCCAAGTGCCCACTCCCGTTGCTAAGTTTGTAAAAAGCCTTTTCTGATTGCCGAAATCGCAACCCCGGTGCTAATATATTTAGAAATACACAATTGACATT
>CAZLVB010000018.1:0-15905 GCA_964562855.1 uncultured Gammaproteobacteria bacterium
GACGTGGAACCATTTAAAATTGTCGGTGGTGTTCCGGCTAAAGTTATTGGTGAGCGCAAAAACAAAAATCCTCGCTACAAACTCGGTCGTGCCCGCCTTTTTCAATAAATGGGTCAGTCTCATCATTCTTACAATATTGTCCTTTTCCCCCCAAAGGAGGTCGAGGATGAAGCAATTCGACTTAGCCAATTAGTTGCGAACAATTTTCCGGCTGAATTCGTTCTTAGCGGTAAGAAACTTTACCCGCATTTGACTCTTTATCAGCTAGAAATTCCGGACAAAAATCTTTCAACGGTAAAAAAGGTATTGTTGAAACTTTTCAAAAAAGCAGTCACAGCGCAATTTCAGAATTATTTTGGATCCGAAAATGGTTTTATTTCGTGGGACTGTGGTATAAATGAGAACCTTCGATATCTCCATAAAAAAATCATCCAGGCACTCAATCCCCTGAGAGGAGGATTGGTGCTTCCGGTCAAAAAACTCAAGTATGATTTTTTAACTGATAACCACTTTAGGCAGATTAGAGAATACGGGTCTTCAGGACTTTTAGAATATTTTCACCCACATATAACGATTACTAGAATTAAAAATGGCAAGGATTATCAAAAAGCTATGAAAATTTTGCCGTATAAAAGGATCTTATCTGTTGAATTTAAACAAGGAGTTTTGGGAAAATTGTCGACTCATGGAACGGTCACTAAAATAATAGAAGAATATAATCTATTCTGATGGATCTTTCGGTAATTATCGTTAACTGGAACACAAAAAAACTTCTTGAGAACTGCTTGAAGTCTATCTTTAAATTTACAGAAGATGTAAATTTCGAGATCATTGTCGTTGACAACGGGTCTGAAGATGACAGCCCAAACCTGGTGAAGGAAAAATTTCCTCAAGTAAAATTAATACCCAATAAAGAAAATCTAGGCTTCACAAAAGCCAATAACCAGGGCATCAAAATCGCAAAAGGCAAGTACATTCTCCTTTTGAATTCAGATACCTATTTAATCGAAAACTCTTTTAAAAAATTAGTTGGCGAAGCTAATAAAAGGAAGAACTTGGGAGCTTTAGGGCCCGCGCTTTTGAATGAAAATAGATCTATTCAGCAATCAGCGGGGTTTTTCCCCCACCTGCCTCAGGTTTTTTTATGGATGACTTTTATTGATGATCTACCGGGAGGGAGTGCATTAAAACCTTATCATGTTGATCACGACAGTTTCTATATGAGGGGCCGAGAGGTTGATTGGGTAACAGCTGCCGCAATTCTGGTCGCGAAATCTGTTATAAAAAGGGTCGGACCCTTGGACGAAAAGATTTTTATGTATGGAGAGGAAGTTGAATGGTGCTATCGGATTAAAAAAGCAGGATTTACGAATTTCTTTTCCCCGACAACCAAAATTGTCCACATAGGTAGGGGATCGTCTCAAAAAATTCCTACGCGTGCTTACATTGGAGAGTACAAAGGAATAATATATTTTTACGCAAAACATAGAGGTAAATTTTCTTTGCAAATTGCCCGTCTGTTTCTTAAAATAGGAGCATTGGCAAGGATTCTTATTTTTGGTCTTTTAGGCAGAAAGGAGCTTGCCAGTTCTTATGCAGAGGTTTTTAAGGTGGCTTGATGATCATATTTTAGAATACGTATCGTTTGCCCTGTTAATCCTAATTCCTCTTTATCCTAAAATCCCCCTGGCAGACCTTATTCCGGGCTATATCGTTCGGCTGAGGGTTGACGATCTGCTTGTTGCGGGAGCCTTTATCATTTTCTTGGTCCAACTTGCCAGAAGGAAGATCACATTAAAGGGTAATCCTTTAGTCATTCCTTTTTTAATATATATATTTATTGGATTCGTTTCGTCCCTGAGCGCCATATTTATAACTAAGACTGTTCCTCAAAGCGATATCCACATCGCAAAACTTTTCTTAAACTGGGCGAGGAGAATCGAGTACTTTTCTGTATTTTTTGTTTTTTTCGCATCGATAAAATCTCTAAGCCAAATAAAAAAATATGTCTTTATCGCAGCCCTAGTTTTGCTGGCAGTTTCTATTTACGGTTTTGGACAAAAGTATCTGTACTGGCCGGCTTTTTCGACAATGAACAGGGAGTTTTCGAAGGGAGTAAAACTCTACTTAACCGAACACGCCAGAGTACTTTCAACCTTTGGCGGGCATTATGATCTGGCAGCCTATTTAATGATAGTTTTAACCTTATTCATACCACTTATCACAATAGTTAAAAATTGGTCACACAAATTATTATTTTTGATTGTTTCTATAGCCGGTTTTTGGTTATTAATCCTGACAGTTTCCAGAACGTCTTTTATCGCCTATCTTGTTTCAATAACAGTTGCCTTTAGTCTTTTGGCTTTGAAAAAAGGATGGTTTTGGGCTTTTTCCAGATGGTTTTTAGTGATTACTCTCTCATTGTCTATTATGATCTCATTTGGCGATCTTTCGGATAGGTTTGCTCATGTTTTAAAGCTTGATAAATTTAAAACTTCATTTGCACTGAAGCCTGTTAAAAAAGAACCGCCAAAGGATTCACAAGCAGCTTATATCGGTGTTGGCTCAAAATCTGATACCCCGCCGTCGACTCAAAAACCAGCCTCCCCGGGGGAAGGGGCTCAACCCGCCAGACCCTCAGACGTCTACGAAGATATACCTGAATATGGCGAATCAGAAGGCTTGCCAGCGACACTTGCAGCCAAGCCGAGAGTCTATTCTCAGGCAGCGGTAACTTACGATTTATCAACGGGAATTCGCCTAGACTACACTTGGCCTCAGGCAATTAACGGTTTTAAACGTAACATCTTATTGGGGTCTGGCTATTCAACTCTGACCAAAAGGAATATAGAGGATTTTACGGAAGCAGAATCAACGGATAATGACTTTTTAAGAGCCCTGGGAGAAACAGGTCTTTTGGGATTTCTGGCATTTTTTGGGACAATTGTTTTTGTCATCTGGTACGCACTTAAAAATTTCGCAAAGCTGAAAGATCCATTTTTTGCGGCCATTGTTGCATCGTTGGTTGCAGCGATATTTGGATTGCTTGTCAACGCCATCTACATAGATGTATTCGAGGCCTCCAAAGTTGCCTACACATTTTGGATTATGTCTGCAATTCTTATCGCAACGATTAAACTATCTACTGTCGGCAAACAGAATTCCAAGGATAACACGTGAACAAAGAAAAACTTGTTTCATTAAAGATTGAATTTTTTTTGTTGGCAATTATTCTCCTTTTTGCTTTTGCAGTAAGACTTTACAAAATAGGAAGACCAATAGCAGACTGGCACTCATGGAGGCAAGCAGATACGGCGGCTGTTGCCAGAAATTTTATAAAAGAAGGGTTCACGCCATTTATTCCCAAATACGATGATATGTCTTCACAGGCTAACGGTTTGGATAATCCAAGTCGTTACCGTTTTGTAGAGTTTCCAATCTACAACTCACTTATATATCTAGTCTGGCTAATTACTGGTGTAAATGAAACTTATGCCAGGCTTGTGACGGTATTTATTTCCCTAGCCTCAGCTACGACCTTGTTTTTTCTGGTTAGATATCTTTCGGGTTTAGCCACGGCCGTTCTTGCCACCTTCTTTTTTGCCTTTCTGCCATATAACATTTTTTATTCATCGGCAATTTTACCCGGACCGTTAATGGTGTTTGGGATTCTAGGGCTATATTTTTCGTTTATAAAATGGATAGCCAATGATAAAAATTGGCTGTGGGGAGGATTGTCTATTCTTTCTGCCAACCTCGCTATCTTAACTTGGCCTATTGCACTCTTCTTTTTAATACCAATCTTATATCTGTCCTATGAGAAATACGGTCTGAATCTTACAAGAAAACTAAATTTGTGGATTTTTGCATTTTTTGCAATTGCTCCTTTTGTTGGATGGAGAATATGGATCAATCGTTTTCCCGAAGGCATCCCCAATTGGCAATTTTTGCTAAACGAAGGGAACATTCGCTTCAAAGGTGCATTTTTCAGGTGGATAATTGCCGAAAGAATTGGCAAGTTAATCTTAACTGCCGCGGGTTTCCCCCTATTTGTTTTTGGAATCTTAACTAGAACTCAAAGTAAAGAAAGACTCTTTTACCTCTCTTGGCTTACATCGGCCGCTGTCTACTTTACTGTCATGGCTTCTGGCAACATTAGGCATGATTATTACCAAGTTTCCTTTGTACCAATTGCCGCAATTTTTATGGCCAAAGGCACTGTGCTTTTATGGCAATTGCCAAAAGAATACTTTAATCGCTTTTTGGGGCCGCTAGTTTCCTTAGTGTTAATTATATTGATTTTTGCTTTTGGATATTTCGAAATTCGCGGCTACTATTGGATAAATAAACCTGCGATAGTTGCCGCGGGTAAAGCTGTCGATAAACTTCTCCCTAAAGATGCTACTGTTATAGCTCCGTACAACGGAGACGCTGCGTTTTTATATCAGACAAACAGACACGGTTATCCGATTGTTGACAGGCCATTGGAAAAATTTATCGAGCAGGGTACTAAATACCTCGTATCTGTCGATGTTGAAGATCAGGGGATTAAAAATCTGGCAACGTTTTGTAAAGTTATTGAAAAAACAGATCAATATGTGATTGTCGAAATGTTTGCAGGTTGCATAGGAAAGGAGTAACTACAAGTATTTTCCATTTATCATCTACCATTTGCCATTGATTTTAAAATTTTCAAATTGATCAATTAATAAATAAATGGAAAATGGAAATTGGAAAATGGTAAATCTAGCAAGATATGAAGATCCTAATGATCACCCCATATCTGCCCTACCCACTAGTATCTGGTGGTCAAATCAGGACCTACAATCTACTTAAAAATTTGGCAAATAAACACAAAATTACGCTGGCTTCTTTTATCCGTGACGAATCCGAGAAAAATTACCTAAAAGAACTTGAACCATTTTGCCAAAAGGTGATTATCTTCAAAAGACGTAAAGCCTGGTCATTTATTAATATCATTCTTGCGGCGCTTACGCCTTTTCCGTTCCTGGTTAGCATTTATTTCGATATCAGGGTTAGAAGAAAAATCAGGGAGGAACTGGCAAAAGAACAGTACAATTTAATCCATGCCGAAACCTTCTATGTCATGCCCAATATTCCTCAAACTAAAGTGCCGATTTTCTTGGTAGAGCAAGTAATTGAATACTTAGTTTATCAGAGATTTGTCGAAAGTCTTTCGAATTTAGCCCTTTTAATAAAACCTTTCTTGTTCCTGGATGTGGTTAAGATAAAGTGGTGGGAAAGGTATTACTGGAAGCGTGCAAAAAGACTTGCGGCAATGTCGCAAGAGGACAAAAGTTTCATTAAGAAGCTTGAACCGAACCTGCAAGTTGACGTGATAGCCAATGGCGTAGATATCGATTATTTTGCTAAGACAAAAAAACTTAAGCCCAAAAAGCCAACTGTATTATTTGTCGGACAGTTTAAATGGCTGCCGAATCGCGACGCAACGAAATTTTTGGTTTTGGAAATTTGGCCCAAAATTAAATCCAAAATCAAAAATGCTAAGCTTTGGATAGTCGGCAGAAATCCCCCCGAAGAAATTAAAAATTTTGTATCCAGCGATATTCAGGTCGACGGAGATGTGGAAGACATAAGAATTGCTTACGGAAAAGCCGATGTTCTTCTGGCGCCAATCAGAAACGGTAGAGGCACCAAATATAAAATTCTGGAAGCTATGGCTACAAGAACGCCCATAGTTGGGACAAAACTTGCTGTTGAGGGAATAGATGTGCGAAACGGTAAGGAGGCTTTTGTTGTCCAGAATGCCAGCGATCTTGCTGCCAGAACTTTAAAAGTGCTTAAAAATTCAAAAATCGGCGAAAAGCTTGCAGATGCAGCCTATCTTCTTGTGAAAAATAAATACAATTGGGAAAGAATTTCCAAAGAACTCGACCGGGTTTATAAAGAGGTCGGTATTTAATGGATATCTCTATTATTATCGTTTCATTTAATACCAAAGAACTTCTAATTGATTGTCTCAATTCCTTAAATAAGGCACTCAACAACCTAAAAAGTGAAATTTTTGTTGTGGACAACAATTCGCATGACGGTACTGTTGAGGCACTAAGGTTAAATTTTGAAAATGTTAAGGTAATTGCCAATCACCAAAATGTGGGATTTTCAAAAGCTAATAATCAAGCTATTAAAAAAGCAAAAGGAAAATACGTTTTAATTTTAAACCCGGACACCAAAGTAATGCCCGAAGCTATCAAAACAATGATCAAATACATGGATCAAAACGAAAACATCGCATGTTCAACTTGCCGGGTGGAACTGCCTGACGGTACATTAGATAAAGACTGTCGCCGACACTTCCCGACGCCCTGGCGGGCATTTTGCCATTTCTCAAAGCTGTCAAGAATTTTTAAGGGATCTAAAATTTTTGACCAGTATCAAATGGGTTATATTTCGGAAGACAAAGTCCATGAAATAGATTCCTGCGTCGGGGCATTTATGCTTGTCAGATCGTCCGCAATTAAAAAAGTAGGACTTTTCGACGAGGATTTTTTCTTCTACGGAGAAGATTTGGATTGGTGCTGGCGATTTAAGGAGAAAGGTTTCAAGATTATGTACAATCCTGTCGTCAAGATAATTCATTACAAAGGAGCCGCCTCTGGCATGAAACCGCAATCCGCGCATTTAACAAAAGCAACCCGCACCTCAAGAAGAAGAGCACTTTTTGAGTCGGTTCACGCAATGGAGATTTTCTACAAGAAGCATTATTTATCAAAACACCCCCTTTTTATTAATTGGCTGGTTCTGGCATCTTTGAAAATTTTGGAAAGGATACGCACTCTATCAGTGTAAATCCGCTATAGATCTGCGTATATCGGAGCTTATGAGGATTGGCATTGATGCTAGATTTGTAGGACCACAAGGAACAGGTCTTGGCAAATATACAGAAAAACTTATTTTGAATCTTGCCGAAATCGACAAAAAGAACCATTACTCAATCTTTTTAAGAAAAAATAATTGGGACTATCTTGTGTTAAATAAAAATTTCAAGAAAGTTCTTGCCGATATTCCCTGGTACTCAATTAAGGAACAAGTAAAAATGCCCGCAATTTTTAACTTGGAAAACCTTGACATCTTGCACATACCGCATTTCAATGCCCCCTTCTTTTATAGGAAAAAATTTGTCGTAACTATTCATGACCTCATCCATCATTATTTCCAGGAGACTTCCGCAACAACCAGAAACGAGATAGTATTTGGTCTTAAAAAAATTGGTTATCAATTTATTATTAGGAATGCCATCAAAAAATCTAAAAAAATAATAGTTCCTTCAAATTTTGTAAAGGAAGATATTATCGGGCATTTCAATATTAGTCCCGAAAAGATAGTGGTAACTTACGAAGCCGCCGAGGAAGAATACTTCAAAAAAAATGGCAAATGGCAAACGGCAAATGGCAAATTTCTAATCTACGTCGGCAACGCCTATCCCCACAAGAATTTAAATCGACTCTTAGACGCATTCAAAATCTTGACTACGGACTACGGACTACGGACTACCAAACTAGTACTCGTCTGCCCTCGCGACACTTTTCAAAAAAGACTAGATCATGAGATTCAAGTCAGGGGGCTGGGCACTAAAGTTGCGATATTAGGATATCAAGCTCCAAACGATCTGGCACGTTTATTTTCGAAAGCTTCAGCATATGTTTTCCCTTCACTTTCCGAAGGATTTGGTATCCCAGGGCTAAATGCAATGGCCTCAGGTCTTCCCGTTGTCTGTTCAAATAGTCCTACCCTTAAGGAAATATATACCGACGCTGCTTTATATTTTAATCCCAATGATCCCAAAGACATTGCTGTAAAAATAAAAAATGTTCTGTCTAATACTAAAGTAAGGTCAGACTTGATCGAAAAAGGGAAGGAACAAGCAAAAAAATACTCTTGGCGAAAAATGGCCCAACTTACCCTCAAGACCTATCATGAGGCTTGACAATACATAACTGCATTAGAGATCATTTTCGAAGTTTATCGTAAATGTCAACATTAGCATACATATTAATAGCCACTTTTTTTGGGAGCGTGTTTGCTCTAGCAGGTGGTTTTATCCTCCTTCTAAACGAAAAACATACCCTTAAAATTTCCCATTGGCTCGCATCTTTCGCAGCCGGTGTATTGCTTGGTTCCGCATTTTTTGATCTTTTACCGGAAGCCTCTCACGAAGCAGAAGGCTCGGAAATCAATATCTTTTTCTGGGCTTTAGGGGGTATAGTTTTATTTTTCCTAATTGAACGTTTCGTCCATTGGTTTCACCACCATGAGGAGTACCACGAACATAAGGATGAATCAAAATCGGCGGTCCCGCTTATAGTAATAGGCGATACTATGCATAATTTTCTCGATGGAGTAGTTATAGCGGCCGCTTTTCTTGCAAGTGTTCCCTTGGGAATTTTAACAACGTTTGCCGTTTTTGCCCACGAAGTGCCACAGGAAATAGGAGACTTCGGATTGCTAATTCATAAAAAGGTAAACAAAACAAAAATAATTTGGATAAACATATTAAGTGCAGGCGCTTCTTTTTTCGGGGCGATTATTACTTATTTATTAGGGAGCCTCATTGAACCCTATATTCCGATTTTTCTTGCTCTCACCGCAGGTTTCTTTATTTACATTGCGACTTCAGATCTAATACCGGAAATTCATTTTGAAAAAAGACGCGGATTTGCATTAATCGAAACAGCCCTTCTTATTTTTGGAATAATCGTGATCTTTTTAGCCGTGAGCCTTCTGGAACATTAAATCGAAAGCATTAATTATCGTCATTCGATATAATCTCCCTGGTGAAGATTGCTCTAGTTCACGATGACTTCAATCTCGAAGGTTCTCTATTTTGAGCGAAGCGAGAATCAGAGGCATCGTCCACTATTTGGGGCGTGCTGACAAGACAATTACAATATAGCACTTGCAAGTTTTTTGTCAATTAAGCAGATAGTTGCATATAAAAGTCATATAATTAAACCAATGCCTGATAGTATGCTTCCAGAAAAACATTTCCCTTTGCAGAATTTAGAGTTGGAAAGGACAGACTTTTATAGTTTTGAAGGGGACAAAACTAGACCGTTGATTTTATTTGGACTTCGTGGTCCAGGAGGTATGAACTGTTTATGGCCAGTTGTCAAGCTTTTGAGAGATGAGGGTTATCCGATCGACCTTTTGATTGATAGTGCCGCCAAGCGAATTTTAGAAACTAAAAACCATCGATTTCTCAAACAACCATCGGAATCACCTTTAAGAAGAATCATGGAAGTCAAACCAGCAGTAGCAGTTTCTGAATTTTCCGCAGATGCTGGAACAGCTCTAACAGTAACGTGGAGTGAGGAGTCTTACGGGGTGCCAGTAGTCTGGGTTGAAGATTATCCAGATGTTTTAGGGGGTTATACGGACTTGTACGACTCTTCAATGAGAATAAACCCCGACTATTTATGCGTGATGAGTGAGGCCAGTAGAGATCTGGCAATAAAAAGAAGACCAACTATGGACCCCTCAAAAATTATGGTCACGGGCCATCCTGATTATGACAAGTATTCAAACATTGATAGGGAAGTAGCCAGGAACGAAACCAGAAAGAACTTGGGTATTGATGAACAAGATTTTTTAATCGTCTATTCTGGCCTGCTTCCACCACAGACACCAGAAGTTCTCGAACACCTTGTTGAAACTTTGAACCAGTCGAACATCCAACAAAACTTAGTGTTATTGCTTTCCAGACATCCAAGAGATATGTACCCAGAACAAGAATACGACAAAGTTTTGGCAAACTTTAAAGGCAGAGTACTGAAACAAGGTGAGATCAGCTCTGATGACATTGGTTTTGCTTGCGATCTTTTGGTCGCTCCAGGACCTTCTACGGAGGTGTTAAAGTCTGCCTATCGCAGAGTTCCGTCTATGTTCATCTTTACGGAAGCTGATGCATCCCAGTTAACGAACGATCGCTTACCAATAACTCTGAGAGTGGGAGCAAGCGAAGGCGTTTTTGATTATCAAGATTTGAAAACTGGGTTACAAAAGTTGATAGAGGACAAAACTTATAGAGATCAGCTTGTTGGCAAAATGCAACGGTATTTTAATTCCGATGGTCATTCTGCCGAAAGAGTTGCAGAGGTTATCAAAAGGGCAGCAACTCGGGTAAGTTAATCGCCTCTAAAATCATCCTCAGCTAAAAATCGTGGCAGCTTTGGTTTTTCTGGTAGCCACTTTTCATTTCGTGGTTGGCTAGGTACTTCCGTGGGTGATATAATTATTTCTTATGGTTAGAAGAAAATCTACTTGCGGTCTTTGTAAGCCAGACAAGAAATGGAAGCAAACTGATACTAAAGCGAAGCAAGAATTAAGAAAAGAGATTGAAATGGAAATCTTAACATCAAATCTTAAGTAACATGCTATAATTAGCTCGATATGAAAGTTATCTTTGGCAAAAACATTGTTGCAGATCCGCAAATTCTTGTGGGCAAACCTGTGATACGCGGGACAAGAATTCCTGTTGATTTAATTCTCAAAAAACTTGCAGAAGATATACCGGTAAAAGAGATTCTAAATGATTATCCTCGTCTTACCAAAGGTCATATTCAGGAAATTCTTAAATACGCACATTCTCTTATAACAAGACAAGAAGTTTATCCAATCAACCCCCAATAGTGCCTCATGGTCAAAAAGCTAAGATTTCTTGCAGATGAAAGCTTAGAGTACTCTATTGTTTTGTATCTTCGAAAACAAGGTTATGATGTAATTTCAGTTGCTAAAGATTTTCCATCCACTAAAGATAAGGAAATACTCAAAAAAGCCTATCAAGAAGCAAGAATTATAATAACTAATGACAAAGATTTTGGAGATCTAGTTTTTCTTAATAAACTTTCCCACAAGGGTATTATTTTACTGAGATTTAAATCCGAAGAAGTCGAAACTAAGATTAAATTTTTAAAGTCTTTCCTGAAAGATTACTCCACTAAAATTGTCAATAAGTTTACAGTGATTGACGAAGCCAAAATTCGGATTAGTTCATAATCTGATGAAAATTGCGCTAGTACATGATGACTTTGTCCAGAATGGGGGAGCAGAAAATCTTTTTGCCGCCATCGCTTCGATTTGGCCGCAGGCACCGATTTACACATCATTGGTAAATTGGAAAAAATTACCCCAGTCAATCGACCCCAAACGCATACATGCTTCCTGGATGCAAAAAATTCCTTTTGCAAAACAATTTTATAAAATTTTGCTGCCATTTTATGCAATTGCATTTGAGAATTTCAATTTCGATCAATTCGATGTCGTACTTTCCTCAACTACCAGGTTTGCCAAATCCATTATCACTAAACCCAAAACTATCCATATCTGCTACATCAATAGTCTTCCAAGGTTTTTGTACAGAGAGCCAATCAAAAAGGAATATCTTCCGGGGTTGTTGGGGATAATCGCTAAACCAATACTCGCATGGCTTGCAAGATGGGACAAAGTGTCGGCATCCCGAGTCGATCATTATATTGCCAATTCAAATAATGTAAAAAGTGATGTTGTAAATCAGTATGGTTTTGAAAGTTTGGTTATTCATCCATTTGCCGACCTTGATTTTTTTAAGCCGGCCAAAATCCACGAGTGGAAATTAAAAAGTCAAAATTATTTTTTGGTTGTTAGCCGTTTGGTTAAATGGAAAAAAATCGATCTGGCAATTAAGGCTTGTGCTGGTGAAAACTTAAATCTTATCATTGTTGGTGACGGGCCTGATAAAGGAAGACTAGTAAAACTTGCTAAATCAAAAGGGGGTTGCCAATTCATGACAAAAGTTTCGCGAATGTTCCTGCGTTCTTTGTACCGAAATTGCCAAGCACTTATTGTTACCCAAGAAGAAGATTTTGGAATCGCTGCCGTTGAAGCACAGGCGTGCGGCATTCCGGTCATTGCTTACAGGAAAGGTGGACAGGTTGAAATTGTTCAGGAAGGTAAAACCGGCGTTTTTTTCGAAGATCAATCCACTCAGTCACTTAAAGATGCAATCCAAGAAGCACTTAAGATAAAATGGAGTGTATCAGCTTGTCGGAAAAATTCACTAAGGTTTTCGCAAGCGGCTTTTGTTGGGAAGTTAAAAAAACAGCTTCAGCTATATGCAGACAGATCATAGAGACTTAAAGATCGTTCTATTTTGTGGGGGTACCGGTACCAGAATGTGGCCGGCAAGCCGCAAAGATAAGCCAAAACAATTCCAGCCGCTTGTTGGCAATGAATCAATGTTTGAAGGCGCCGTCAGACGAATTAAAAAAGGCTTTCCGCTAAAGGACGTTTTTGTAATTACCGGCCGGCAGTATGTTGGTCATGTTGTCCAACAAGAACCCGATCTTCCACTGGAAAATATCATCATCGAACCTGAAATGAGGGATACAGCAGCCGCCATGGGTTACGCAGCTGCTGTTCTCGATAAAAAATTTGACAATCCGACTGTTGCCTCACTTTGGGCGGCAGACCATTTAGTAAAGAACGATGGCGAATTCATAAAAGCCCTAAAAGCTGCGCACGATTATGCACAAGAAACGGGAAAAATGGTTTCAATAGATGTAAATCCAACATACCCTAACATCCATGTTGGATATATCAAAGTAGGTAATATGATCAAAAAGTTTGACGGACTGGCAATTTTTGAATTTTCAAAGCATATTGAAAAACCTGATCTTAAAACTGCTAAAAAATTCCTACAAAGTTGGGAATATTTATGGCATGCAGGATACAACGTATGGCATACACAACAAATGCTTGATTTCTATAAAAAATTTGCACCTAAGATTTACTCTGGTCTTTTAAAAATTCAAGCTGCATGGGGGAATGATAACCAAGACGAAGTAACCAGAAAAATTTATCCGGATTTTGAAAAGGTTTCTGTCGATTACGCTATCTTTGAAAAGGTTGATCCTGCGGAAATTGTTGTACTTTCCGCCGATTTAGGCTGGTCCGACATTGGTGCTTGGAATATCCTAAAAGACGAACTTGCCGAAAACGGAAATGACAATGTCATTAAAGGTGAAGTATATGATCAAGGGAGTAAAGATTGTCTGGTCTACAATAATAGCCAAGGAAAAGTTATCGCCACAATTGGGCTTGAAGATTTGATAGTTGTTGATACCGCCGACGCTCTACTTGTTGCTCAAAAAGATAAAATTGCTGAAGTGAAAAAAATTATCGAGAAATTAAAAGAAGCAAAAAAGGATAAGTATCTATAATTTTGAGCGATTTTAGCGAAAAATTATGCCAGAGGAGCGCCCTTGTCACGAATACGAAGAATTGTGACAAGGCGACCTGCTGATATAAAATTCCACTAATGGTTTACGAATTTTCCAAGAGAATCTTAGATATTATCGCCAGTACCACGGCTCTGCTGTTATCTTTACCCATCATGATATTTGTAGGTATTTTGATTAAACTGACGTCTTCAGGCCCCGTGCTATATAGTCCAGAAAGAGTCGGTAAAGACGGCAAGCTTTTTAAAATGCTTAAATTTAGAAGCATGCATATGTACAAAATAGACGGCCAAATGGTTCATGCAGAAAAATATCTCGAGAATCACCCGAAATTAATGAAGAAGTACCAAAAAGGAAGCTTTAAATTGAAAGACGATCCAAGAATCACTTATATCGGTAAATATTTGCGAAAATTTTCCATTGACGAATTACCTCAACTTATTAATGTTTTAAAAGGGGACATGTCGCTGGTGGGACCACGGGCCTATCAAAAAGATGAACTTTCTCATCAGCAGGAAGTCTACCCTCAATCCAAAAAGTACGTTAAAATGATCCTTACAGCCAGACCTGGCGCGTCGGGGCCCTGGCAGGTTTCCGGCCGATCACATATAAATTTTGATAGACGAGTGGTGATGGACGCAAATTACTTAAAAAGAAGATCAATTATTTATGATATTTGGATTATTTTAAAGACTCCCTTTGCTATGATCACGGGTGAAGGCGCAGTTTAATTTTAAAATGAAGAAAAGATTGCGAATTATTATTGTTCTGGTAATTTTGTTTTATTTTATTGCTGGTCTACTTTCACTCTTTTCCTTTCGCAAGGCCATCAAAGAAACTACCCTGGCTGTTAACACGGCTAAACTGCAAGACCTTGATGGTACCAAAGCTCACCTGAAAGATGCCCAAAAAGAATTTAAAGCTACCAAAAGAATTCTTATAGTATTCACACCGCTTAGGGCTATACCGCTGCTTGGTTGGTACGTGGCCGATGCTCAAAGGGGTGTTAATGCGGCAGTAAGTGGCCTTGAAGCAGCCAAAGTTTTTGCCGATGCGATTACTCCCTATGCTGATGTTTTAGGACTTAAAGGCGAAGGAACTTTCTTGGGAGGCACGGCTCAGGAAAGACTTGCCAACGCCATAGAAACTCTTTCTAAAGTGACCCCGCAAATTGATGAAGTTGGCCGTAATTTAGAGCAGGCAAGAAGCCAAATTGACCAAGTTCAAACTTGGAGATATCCGGACATATTACCTTCAAATCCCGGCACCAAAATAAGAAATGCTAAAAATGCTGTTGACCAGCTTGAATCTTTCGTCGTCGATACCAAGCCGCTTCTTTTAGTTTTGCCTGAAATTATGGGACAGGATTCAGAGAAGAAATATCTTATTCTTTTCCAAAATGACAAAGAATTAAGGCCAACCGGCGGTTTTATTACGGCCTATGCAGTTTTCAGAGTCCATAAAGGAGTGGTCACCTCCGAGGGTTCGGAAGATATTTATAGACTTGACGACACACTCCTTAAAAAGGTTCCAGCTCCTGCTCCTATCATTAAGTACCTACCCAATGTTTCAAGCTTAAACTTAAGAGATTCAAATTTATCCCCGGATTATTATGCGTCAATGACTCAGTTTGAGAGTCTGTACGAGTTTACCCAGGCCAAAAAGGAGATAGACGGCATAATCGCTGTCGACACGCATTTTGTAGTCAACATGATGAACGTTTTAGGTCCGCTGGAAGCCTACGGCTCTAAATTCACGACAGATAATGTTGATGCATGCTCATGTCCGCAAATAATTTATGAACTGGAAAGATATGCAGACGAACCCGTAGCTTACGAAAAGGGATCGAGGAAGGATATTATCGGTGTACTTATGCAGCAAATGATGACCAAAGCGTTCAATGCTCCAAAGTCCACATGGCCAAATTTGCTCGGGGCAACTATTAATTCACTAAGACAAAAAGAGATGCTTTTGTATTTTAAGGATAGTCAATTGCAAAGTGCCGTGGAGAGATTAAATTTTGCCGGCCGCCTGCATCAATACGAAGGTGATTATATTCATATTAATGAAGCTAATTTTGCCGGCGCAAAGTCAAATCTTTATATCCAGCAAAAAGTTAAGCAGGTTATCAAAAAGGATAAAGGAGACAAAATCACAAAAAAGGTAACCATTGAATACAAATATCCCAGAAAGATGGACAATTGTTCTCTTGAGCGAATAGGTGGGCTTTGTCTTGCTGGGATTTACAGGGATTGGTTGAGAATTTATGTTCCAAAGGGATCTCAAATAATCAAAACAGATGGCGCCCAGTTTGCCACCAGCGAAGAATACGATAAAACTGTTTTTGACACCTTCTTTGAGCTGCGGCCGGAAGGCGCACTTAAGATCGAAATTGAATACACAGTTCCTGTTAAGGCAGACAGTGAATATAAACTATTGATTCAAAAACAACCCGGAGTTCGCGGCCACACCTACGAAATCGAAGCCTTTGGCAAAAAGCAAAAAGCTTTTCCCCTTGAGACCGATAAAGAATTAATCGTTAAAATCTAACCTTAGAGACACTTATGAAGCTTAAGCACGGATGGCTTTTTGATGTAGATGGGGTTATTGCAAGTCCTCACGAAAAACAGGTCACAAACCCTCATGTTA
>CAZLVB010000019.1:0-14484 GCA_964562855.1 uncultured Gammaproteobacteria bacterium
TCAGTTTCCGTTTCCCTAAGATTTTTCGGAAAGTTAAAAGACGCAAACTAAATAATCGAAAAAAAATTGCGACGAGGGGATTTAAGCGTGTGATACTTGTGGTACATTTGCTACCTGTGATACCTTTTAACCAACATGGAACTTCGTAAGGTTATTATCATCGGTTCTGGTCCGGCGGGTTTTACGGCGGCTCTCTATAGCGCCAGGGCAAACCTTTCGCCTTTAGTTTTTGCCGGAATTAAATGGGGAGGGCAACTGATGTTGACAACCGAGGTAGAGAATTATCCCGGATTTAAAGACGGAATTTTAGGACCGGATCTAATGAATATTTTTAGGAAACAGGCGGAGAGATTCAGTGCGGAAGTTGTCAATGAAGATGTGACGAAAGTTGATTTTAAAAAGAGGCCGTTTTCCGTCTATGTTCGTGAAAAAGAGTATAAGAGTGAGAGTGTGATAGTGGCAACCGGAGCTGAGGCGAAATGGTTGAATCTGCCAAACGAGCAAAGGCTTATCGGAAAGGGTGTTTCATCTTGCGCGCCATGCGATGCCTTTTTCTTTAAAGACAGGAAGGTCATAGTTATTGGGGGTGGAGATAGTGCGATGGAGGAGGCGTTGACTTTGACTAAATTTGCCTCGGAAGTCGTGATTATCCACAGAAGAAATGCTTTTCGGGCTTCGGACATTATGTTTCAGCGGGCCAAGAAAAACGAAAAGGTTTCCTTTATATTAAACAGTGAAGTTATTGATGTTTTGGGGAATGATAAGGTAGAGGGAGTCAAAATTAAAACGAGTGCCGATATGCCGCCGGCTGATGGTCTTAAATATCATCCAATAATCTCACAAATGAAGGCAGGATCTGTTGTTGATTTGCCGATTGACGGTATTTTTTTGGCAATCGGGCACAAGCCAATTACCGATATTTTTGCCGGACAGCTGGAACTGGACGAACAAGGCTATATTAAGAAAAAACCGCAAGGAGACGGGCCGGGCAATCCTTCGACGAACTCAGGACGAGGATTTCAGATGACGACTTCCGTTGAAGGTGTTTTTGTGGCAGGGGATGTCCACGACTACCACTACCGACAGGCAGTAACGGCTGCCGGTTTTGGCTGCATGGCAGCGCTTGAAGCGGAAAAGTGGATTGAAGCGCAGGGTTGATCTTCTCTTCAATTATTTTTACAATAGTACGCAACTTAAATGAGAGATACCGATGAGCCGTCACCAAGAAAGAAAATTTCCTCTGTTTCGCGTTTTTCGTGGCCGAGATGGCTCGAGTGGTACGTCTTTTGATCAGCCATCCCTACAAGACATGCTTCTTAGAGAAAAAGTAATAGATTATCTCAGATTTGAGGGTCGGTGGAGCCATCTTAGAGGAGTACGACAGGTGATGCGGGGAATAGAGGAAGAAAGAATTGTAGTTGTGTCTGTTCCAAACCATACGGCAGTTAGTCCTTTTGTCACTCCTGTAGATGGAGGATTTGCTGCGGGTATTAGAGTTGATGTAGCTAAATACCGCGGACTTACCGAAAACAGTCAACGAATGCAAGTTGGTAAAGCTGCTGAGTCTCTTTTCGAGGAGATAAAAAGGACAGAAGCTGCAGGAAAAACTCTAATGTCAATTTCTCCAGATGCGATACGCTCAATGCTGCGTGCTTAAGTGTGTTGACTTGAGAACCATTATGCATTAAACTGCCACTAAGTTAGTAGTAGTTTATTGTTATATTGTTATCGTTCGCTTCGCGAACTCATTGTTAAATTGTTTTTAGCAATATAGCAATGCAACAATTCAACAATTTATTTTATGTTTCGTTTATCTCAAAAATCTGATTACGGTTTAATATTGCTTTCCGCTATTCGTGGCCACAAGAATCCAGTTTCTGTTGCAAAAATCGCCCAAACGCATAAAATTTCGCCAAAATTTTTATCTCAAATAGCCCAAGATCTAAAAAGAGCCGGTATTTTGACTTCAAAAGAGGGAGTTTTGGGTGGATATTCTCTGGCTAAGTCGGCCAGCCAAATTAAAATCCTTGATGTTCTGAAGGTTCTTGATGGTGAATTGGTCGAGGGAAAATGTTTTGAGGAAGGTCACGAGTGTACTTGTGGAGCTGGCGATATGTGGCAGGAAATGAAAAAGCAGATGGAGGCGACAATCGGTACAAAAACAGTCGCGGATTTGGTGACAAGATGACTGAACGAACAGAAGAATCAAGACTGAGAAAACCTGAAGAGTTTGCGTTTGAATTGGATTTTGCCAACGATTATCTCGCAGTGAGGGTCGACTGGATTGGAGGAGAAAAAATTGGCATTCTTGTAGGGCATGATGAGGATCAAGAAATCATTGAAGCGCTACTTGAGGTAGATAGGGGGAACCATCCAGACGCATTATATCATTTATTCGAACCTCTAGATTTTATAAACAAGCGAGAAGGGTGGCTCGTTGGTGGGGAGGATATGGATGGCTAACTTTTGGCTTTTGGTTACGCATCCTGCAAATTTTGAGATTATGAAGGCGAAAAATATCGCTGCGATGAAGGCGAAAAGAAAAAGTTACGCGGAAAAGGTTGAGATTGGAGACAAAATTGTTTTTTATCTGACGAAGATCGGGAAGTTCGGTGGCGCGGCGACATTTAGTTCAAGGTTCAAACTTCAAAATTCAAAGTTATTTCCTGAAGAGGCAAAAGAAGAAACACACCCTTGGCGGTTCGATGTTAAGTTTGAGGTGAAACTTAGTCCGGAGGACTACAAGAGTGCGGAAAATTTCAAAGACAAACTGAAATATCTTAAAAAATGGCCGGCAAAATACTGGAAACTTGGGTTTCAGGGGAATGTGCATGAGATACCGAGTGAGGATTATCAAACTATTAAATCTGCTCTTATGAAAGGCAGGTGAAATAAATGGCTAAAGGAGAAAGAGATATCACCCAAGGACAAATAGAGATGCTGGATCGTCTTGGATTACCAGTAGAAGCAATCAATGTTCAAATAACAGCTAAACAGGTTGAAGAAATTGTCGATCGAGTAAAAGCAGAAGTTGGTCAATCGAGACGCCCGATTCTCACTAGTGAAGATCTTCAATTCAGGCACGATTTTTAATGTAAACACAAATGCTGCAAATTAAAGATTTAAAAGTTTCAGTTGAGGGCCCCGCCTCCACTAAAGTTTCCGCCGACGCTAAAGCTTTGGCGGACAGGTCGGAGGGCAAGAAAGAGATTTTAAAAGGGATTAGCCTGGATGTTGGTGTTGGAGAAATCCACGTTTTGATGGGGCCGAACGGAAGCGGGAAGAGTACGTTGGCAAAGGTGCTAGCGGGTAGTTATGAGTTTGTAGTTCGTAGTGGGAGCATTAGATTCTTAGGAAAAGAATTAAAAAAGCTAACTTCCGACAAACGGGCGAAGTTGGGGATTTTTCTGGCTTTTCAGCATCCGGTGGAAATACCGGGGGTTAGTGTTTTCAATGTACTAAGACGAGCGAAACAAACTTCCCCTTCTGTGTCATTGCGAGCGAAGCGGAGCAATCTTAAAACAAAAAAAATATACTCAGGGCTTGCTGCAGGAGGAGATCTTAGTAAAGCCCGTGAGTTACGGCAGGAACTTGTTAAAAATCTCGTTGATTTAAAACTTTCGGAAGATTTCCTTTCCAGACCCTTAAACGAAGGTTTTAGTGGAGGAGAGAAAAAAAGAAGCGAGATTTTGCAGATGGTGGCGCTTAAGCCAAAATTAGTAATACTTGATGAGATTGACAGCGGCCTTGACGTCGACGCCTTGAAAAATGTTGCATCGGCAATTAAAAAATTTGCGATTGACAATCCACGATCGTCGATAGTCCTAATTACGCATTACGCCCGTATCCTAAAATATCTAAAGCCCGATTTTGTGCACATTATGATGGACGGAAAAATTATAAAGTCGGGGAAAATTAGTTTAGCAAGAGAAATAGAGGAGAAAGGGTATCAAGCGTGGCAAACGGTGTAGCGGTAGGAGATTACAAGTACGGATTTTCTAAACCTGAGAACTATGTTTTTAAGAGCAAAAAAGGGCTTGATTCTTCTGTTGTTTTAAACATTTCGCATTTGAAAAACGAGCCGGAGTGGATGCGGGAATTTCGACTGAGGGCGCTTCAAATCTTTGAATCAAAAAGGATGCCGGGATGGGGAGCAGATCTTTCCACAATTAATTTTGATGATATCTATTACTACATTAAACCCACAGAAAAACAAGGGAAAAAGTGGTCAGACCTGCCAAAAGATATTCGCGACACTTATGATGCGATCGGCATTCCGGAAGCGGAGCGCAAGTTTTTGGCAGGAGTAACAGCGCAATACGAAAGTGAAGCTGTTTATCACTCTTTTCAAAAACAATGGGAAGAAAAGGGTGTTGTTTTTTGCGATATGGACACAGGACTGAAAAAATATCCGGACATTGTCAAATCTTATTTTGGTAGATCAATTCCTGCGGCAGACAATAAATTTGCGGCTCTAAACTCGGCCGTTTGGAGCGGCGGATCCTTTATTTATGTGCCGCCCGGAGTTTCTGTAGATATCCCGCTCCAGGCATACTTTCGAATCAACGCTGCTAACATGGGGCAGTTTGAGCGGACTTTAATAATTGTCGACGAAGGCGCTTATGTTCATTATGTTGAAGGATGCACGGCGCCTGTTTATTCCACTGATTCCCTGCACGCTGCGGTTGTTGAGATTTTTGTCAAAAAAGGAGCAAGATGCAGGTACACAACTATTCAGAACTGGTCTTCTAACGTTTATAACCTTGTTACCAAACGGGCATTTGTAGACGAAGACGGGATTATGGAGTGGGTAGACGGTAATATCGGAAGCAAAATTACGATGAAATATCCGAGCTGTTATTTGGTTGGAAGAGGGGCAAGAGGCGAAGTTTTGTCGCTGGCGCTTGCAAACAAAGGTCAGCATCAGGATGCAGGCGGAAAGCTGATGTTTTTAGCACCGGATACTTCAGGAGAAATTATTTCCAAGAGTGTTTCGGTTAATGGTGGAAGGACAAGCTATAGAGGTTTAGTCAAAGTTATTAAAGGAGCAAAAGGAGTCAAATGCAATGTTAGGTGCGATGCTTTGATACTTGACGAATTGTCACGGTCCGATACTTATCCAACTATGAAAGTGGATGAAAAAGATATCACGATGGGGCATGAAGCGACAGTCAGCAGAATTAATGTGGAACAACTATTTTATCTAATGAGTCGAGGCCTTTCCGAAACCGAAGCAACTTCCTTAATAGTAAACGGCTTTATCGAACCGATTGTTAAGGAGATTCCTCTTGAATATGCAGTAGAGCTGAACAGGCTGATTCAACTTAATATGGAAGGAAGTGTCGGATAAGTCTAATAGTCTAGTGTATTGGACTGCCGAATAGTTTATTGATTTAAATCACTAAACTGAAAAAATAAAATATTATTTAAGTTTATGCGTCAAAAATATATGGAAGGAGCGGTGGGGTAAGAAATTCAAAATTTAAAATGCAAAGTTTGAAGTTGCAATTAAAAATTCAAAAAAATCAAAAGAAAATAATTCCCTTTGAGCTTCTGGAATCGAGAAGACTCGATGTGGTTTTATCTGGGGAGGGAGCGCAAGTAGAGATAATAGGTTTAGTGATGAGTAAAGGTAGTGACGAGAGGAGCTTGGAAACATATATTACTCATGCGGCGCCGAATACGAAATCGAATGTCAATGTGCGGGGAGTTTTGCGCGGACGCAGTAAATTCGATTTCCGGGGAAACGTAAAGATTGAAGAAGGGGCGAAGGGGTCTGATGCGTATTTAAGGTCCGACGTTCTCTTATTTGATGAGGCAAAAATGGGTGATGATACGCCGGCACTTGAGATTCTGGAGCCGGATGTTAAGGCAGGCCATGCGGCGACAATCGGAAAAGTTGATGAAAATATGCTGTTTTATCTAATGAGTCGAGGGCTTTCGAGAAGACAGGCTGAAAAGTTGTTGGTAGATGGTTTTATTGAACCAATTAGAAAGCAGTTGTTAACCCAAAAATGATTGTCGTTAGTTTATTAGTGTTTGGAGTTATATTTTTCATAATGGGAGATTATACAGAACTCTTCTTGCGTAGGCTAACCGTGGCTTTTCTTGCATATATAATCCTAGGAACCATCTTGATTGGCATTGTAAATTATTATCTAAATCTAGGTAATTTGAATTTTCGAGACATCTTGATCTTGATCTTATTTTGGCCAACCAGAGTGGCACTATTATTTATTCAATGAATTTGCCAATAGAAATAGGAAAGAGAGGTGAAGTGATTTGAAAATTAAAGTAGCAAATGTAAGCGATCTTGTCGACGGTGATCTTAAAAAGGTAGACATGAACGGTGAACCGGTCGCACTTTTTAAAGTTGACGGCAAGTTTTATGCGACTACAAATATCTGTACGCACGAGCAATGCGAGTTGGATGAAAACCATATGATGCACGGCGATGTTGTGGAATGTACCTGCCACGGCTCGCAGTTTAATGTCAAAGACGGGTCAAACGTGTTGCCGCCAGCAGCGGAGCCGTTAAAGACGTATGCGGTTTCTGTCGAGGGAGAGGATGTGTTTGTGGAAGGATGAATAAAAAGATTAGGTCTGAGTTTCCCTTTTTGGAACGTAAATATCAGGGCAGGGCACTGGCTTTTTTGGATAATGCTTCGACGACGCAGAAGCCACAGGTAGTGATCGACGCAGTTGCCGATGCTTATCAGAATCATTATGCCAATATTCATAGGGGTGTTTATGACCTTTCGCAGGAGGCAACGGAAGCCTACGAGGGGGTTCGCGAAAAAGTCGCCAAATTTATTGGGGTAAAAGACACTGCCGAAGTCATTTTTACCCGTAATACTACTGAATCGATTAATTTGATAGCTTACTGTCAAGGAGAGACCTTGACAGGTGGGGATGAGATTTTGCTAACGCAGATGGAGCATCATAGCAATATTGTGCCATGGCAGATGCTCAGAGATCGGATGTCGGATGAGTCTCGTTTTCTGTCGAAAAGCGGATGTCGGATAAAAATTAAATATATTCCTGTCGACGAAGAAGGCAGATTAGTGATGAGCAGTTTAGATAAATTAGTTACGAAAAAAACAAAAATTTTGTCGCTAACACTAATGTCTAATGTTTTAGGGACGGTTAATGATGTTGCCGAAATTATCAAACGCGCAAAAAAAATCTGCCCCGGCCTCATCGCAGTTGTCGATGCTGCCCAGGCTGCTGCCCACATGAAGATTAATGTTTCAGCTTTGGGAGCTGATTTTCTGACATTTTCTGCCCACAAAATGTATGGACCCACTGGAGTCGGGGTTCTTTGGGGAAGACGCGAGATTTTAGAAAAAATGCCGCCGTTTATGGGCGGAGGCGATATGATTCTTTCCGTGGATTTTCAAAACACCACCTTCAATGAACTTCCGTGGAAATTTGAAGCCGGTACACCCAACATTGCCGACGTGATTGCATACGGCGCCGCAATTGAGTTTGTCCAAGATCTAGGTTTTGAAAAGATTAAAAATCATGAAATGGAATTAACGGCATATGCAATCAAAAAATTAGTTTCTGATCACAATATAGAAATTTATGGTCCCTTGGATATTGATAAGAGGGGCCCCGTTATATCTTTTAATATCGACGGTTTGCATCCGCACGATGTGGCCTCTATCTTTTCCCAGGAGGCTGTGGCAATAAGATCCGGTCATCATTGTGCACAACCGTTAATGAAAGTTTTGGACCAAGCAGCGGTCTCTCGAGTAAGTTTTGGAATTTACAACAGCAAAGAAGAGGTAGATAGATTTTTGGAAGCGATCGATAAAGTAAAAGAAGTATTTAATCTTCCTGTGTTTAATACTGAAGAAGAATTAAGACCAAGTGATTTTAAGTAAAATGGATATTTAGTATCAGTAGGTCGCCTTGGCACCTTTCAGTCATGCCAAGGGCGCTCCACTGATATATAAGTTATGGACTTATATCGGGAGGAAATTTTAGAGCACTGGAAAAATCCGCAAAATTTCGGGGAGATTAAAAATGCCGACCTTGTAATTGATCAGATCAATCCGCTTTGCGGTGATCAGGTGCGCTTTTTTTTCAAGATTAAAAACAATAAGGTAGTCGACGTTTCTTTTACGGGTAACGGTTGTGCAATTTCTATTGCTTCTGCATCTATGCTCTCGGCATCCATAAAAGGCAGGCCAGTTGCGTCTCTTAGTAAAATTACAGGAAAGGAGATTTTGGGAATGCTGGGTGGGGATATCACTCCAGCAAGATTAAAATGCGCCTTTTTGCCGCTTGAGGCCATTCGAAAGTTGACATCTGACAATTGACATTTGACAACTGACAAATAGTTTATAATATTGAAAATTGTTTCGAGTTGAGAAGTTTCGCTGGGAAAGCGCGCTTCGAAATTCGAATTTTTTGAAATAATCATGGCTAAAAAGTATCGTATTAAAGTCGATCGGGATTTGTGTATTGGAGCAGCCTCCTGTGTTGCCTTGGCTATGAAGACTTTTGCACTGGATAGTGAGAATAAAGCAATTGTCATTGATAAAGAAGGGGATAATGCAGAAGCTATTAAACTTGCTGCAGAGAGCTGTCCGACGAAAGCGATTATTCTGGAAGATGCTGAAACGGGCGAGCAGGAGTACCCCTAGCCACCTTCGGTGGAATTTCTCGACTTTAGTTCTCGTGAAACGTCATTTCTAATTTCCCCGCCAATTCTTACTTCAAGTTTTTTTCAGTATAATTCCCTTCGAATGTCTCAGGGTAAACATACACGACTTGAAGAGCGAATTTTGGCGGGCAGGCAATTTCTAATGTAAAATGGTTTCATGCCGGGTCGACATATTTCCGAGCGTGAACCACAGCATCCCGCCAGCGGACAGTTTTTAAGAGATATTGTTTTTGGCGCAAACGATGGAGTAGTTACTGCCATCGGGTTTTTGGTGGGAATTGCCGGAACGGTCGCAGACCGGGGAGTTATTGTCATTGCCGGAGTATTAACTATCGTTGCGGGGGCTGCTTCAATGGCTCTTGGTAACTATCTGGCTGTTAAATCTCAAAAGGAGCATTATGATGCAATGGAAAAAATTGAAAGATGGGAAATTGAAAACAAGCCCGAGGCGGAGGTTGCAGAAATCCGCGAAATTTATACAAATTTTGGTTTCGACAAGCAGGCTGTCGAGCTGTTAACAGAAAAGGTAACGCAAGACAAGGAACTTTGGCTGAAAGTAATGATGCGCGATGAACTGGGATTAACCAAACAGGAATCGCCCCAGCTGGCAGGAGTTTTAATCGGCCTTTTTTATATTTTAGGGGGCGTGCCGCCGCTTTTACCATTTATTCTAGTTACGCCTGTGACAAGAGCACTTTTGATGTCTATCTTTGTTTCCGTAACGGTTATGGCTGCGATTGGTACTATACGATGGTTACTAAATAAGGGAAGTTTTACCAGTAAAGTTGTGGAAACGATAGTAGTCGGTTTAATTGCCGCCGCAATCGGTTTTGTTGCAGGCCAGGTTCTTATATTTTTGGGAATAAACGGGGTGGCAGTATAATTTTAAATTTGAAATTATCAATTTTTAATGAATTTTTAATTATTAAATTTTCAAACATTTAGATTTCATTGAAAATTTAAAATTGTAAATTGAAAATTGGATGAAATCCACAGACTATCTTATTATCGGAGGTTCGGCGGCTGGCACAACCGCGGCAGAGGTTATTCGCGGCTTTAAGCCGGATTCATCAATTGCTATTGTTTCCGACGAACCCCACGAGCAATATTCGCGAGTTTTAATGCCCCATTATGTTCGCCATAAAGTATCCCGTGAACAGGTTTTTTTAAAAAAGCCCGATTGGTATCAGGAGAAAAAGATAGAGTTGGTTAAGGGAGTTAAGGCAGTTTCTTTAGAGCCAAAGAGTAAAAGAGTAAAAGCGTCCGACGGTCAAGAGTTTCAATACGGCAAGCTTTTGATTGCCATCGGAGGTTATGTCAATAAGATTGCGGTGCCCGGAAGCGATCTTGCCAACATTCTCTATATGCGAACGATTGAAGATGGGGACGAAATAGTCAAAGTGGCAAGCGAAAGCAAAAAAGCAGTAATTATCGGCGGAGGATTTATCGGGCTGGAGTTTTGCAGCTGTTTTAAGCTTAATGGCGTCGAGGATATTACGGCTTTAGTTCTGGAAGATTATTACTGGCAGGGAAAACTGGATGAGGAATCTAGTAAGGTTTTATGCAGTGTGCTGACTAGAAATGGCATAAAAATCGTAACGGGCGAGGAAGTGGATAACATTCAGCCGAGAAGGGGTCCGACCCCTAAAGGGGTTGAACCCCTGAAAGATGTTGTCGGGGCAGTCCAGACGAAATCAGGCAAAAAGTTTCAAGCTGATGTCGTTGGTGTGGGTATCGGTATTAAATCCGACCTGGCTTGGATCGAGGATTCGGGTATCAAAGTCAACAGATCTATTGTAACGAACGAATATCTGGAGACGAACATCCCCGATATCTACGCGGCCGGTGATTGTGCCGAGTTTTGGGATGTAGTTTTTGAAAGGCAGCACATCATGGGTAACTGGGCCAATGCGACCAGTCAGGGCTTGGCGGTCGGTAAGACAATGGCCCATTCGGCAAGCTCAGGGCAAGCAGGGCAGAAGACGGTTTTTGAAACAGCTTCCTCGTATTCAATCAATTTCTTTGACGGTTCCTGTTCCTTTATCGGTGTGACAGACGAAAAATTTGCAGATCAAATTATCGTTCGCGGCTCTGTCGAGAACCACAAAATGACGAGGATTTTTGTTAAAAAACTTAACGGAGTGACAAGAATTGTTGGGGCGACTATCATAAACGACCCCGCAGAAGTTTCTCCGATAACTTTTGCGGTTAAGAACAAGGCTGATGTCTCCAAATTTTTGGAGAAACTTGCAGACCAAGATTTTTCTTTGAAAGAAATAACCTCATAGATTTGCACAAGTTCCGCTTAACCCTGTAATCTAGAGTAGTGATTTACATTGCTAGTGATCACGCAGGATTTCATCTAAAAAGACAGCTAATTCAATATCTTAAAGTAAAAGGGCTTGAAGTGGAGGACGTGGGCGCTCATGAGCTTGATGAGAGTGACGATTATCCGGATTTCATTTACCCCTGCGCCAAAAAGGTTGCCAGCGATCCGAAGTCTGTCGGAATTGTAATTGGCGGTAGCGGTCAGGGGGAGGCGATCGTTGCTAATAAAGTTCGTGGAATAAGAGCCGCTATATATAATGGAGGAAAGCCGGAGATAGCCAAAACCGCAAAGGAGCATAATAATGCCAACGTACTTTCTCTCGGTGCCCGATTTATTTCAGAAGATGATGCCAAGCGAGCAGTTACCCTCTGGTTAGATGCTAAATTCGAGGGTGGCAGGCACGAAAGGAGGCTTAAGAAGATTAGTGAACTTGAACGTTGAAACGATTAAAAAATTCCTAAAAATGACCAGAAATCCTAAAAGAAATCTGGTTAAAATTAATCTTCTTTTTATTTTTATCTTTTTAAACATCTGGGATTTTTTAATAAGCCGCGGATTCTTAAACGGGATGATTTTAGGAATTGTCATGTTTGGCCCTGCATTTTTCTTGTGGTTTGTGGGAACTTTTAGGGCAATTGCGCTTGTTACCTTAATTTCGATATTCGAATTTATGATGATTTTGGTTTTTGTTCTTCAGGGTTTTGAGCTCGGAGGGGCGTCATCGACCCTAAAATCTATCTACTGGATTCCGTTTTTGGCATTGGCTGGGGTTAATACTTATTGGGGACTGAAGATATATTCGGAAACAAGAGAGAAAAAGGTAGGAGTTTGATGATAGCCCGCGATTGGTTTAATAAGGCTCAATCAGAGTGTTGGGCAATTGGTGCATTTAATGTCGATAACCTTGATATTTTTAAGGCTATTTGTGCTGCTGCCCAGAAGAAAAAATCACCGGTGATGGTTGAGTTTTCTGCAGGGGAAGTGGGATATTTTGGGCTTGAAAATATTGTGGATTTGGTTGCAAATGCAAGAGAGCATTTTGAGATTCCCATTCTTTTAAATCTGGACCACGCGAAAAATGTCGAAGACTGTTTGGCAGCCGTTGAGAAAACTTTCGACGAGGTGCATTTTGACGGTTCAGGGATGGAGATTTCGGAAAATATCAGCAGTTGTAAAAAAGTGGTCGAAGCAGCAAGGCACCTGCCTGCCGGCAGGCAGGTTTTGGTTGAAGGAGAGATCGATCGGGTTTCTGGTACAAGCGAGGTCCATGATGAGCAGATTGATTTGACGGCCCTTAAAAATTCTTATACGGATCCGGCCCGCGCGGCAAAATTTGTGCAGGAGACCGGTGTTGATATATTTGCGGCCATTTTTGGCAATGTTCACGGTACATTTCCAATCCAGCCGGATTTGGATTTTGGACTGTTGGCAAAAATTAAAGAGGCTCTGTCCGCTACTTTTCTTTCACTTCATGGAGGTTCGGGTATACCTGCGGATCAGATAAAAGAAGCGATAAAAATTGGCAAAATAGTTAAAATAAATGTCAATACAGAACTGCGAGTAGCCTTTCGCGATGCTTTAAGTGAAAAAATGCAGGAGTTGCCAGAAGAGGTTACATACTACAAATTGAATCCGGATGTAATTGAATCTGTGATGGCTGTGGTCGAAGGGAAGATAGATGTCTTTGGCAGTGCAGATAAAGCCTAAACTTTTTCTTGCAAAGCCGATTCTTTTTTTGGTAAAGTAAATCCCAATACTTGAAATGGAAGCCCACCCGATCTTACTTTAAGCCTTTTCAGTACTATCCGTACACGGCTTAAAGAGCGATCTTTGGTGGGTGAAGGAGGTGATGCATAAGCAATGGTTAATATCAAAAAGATGGCAGTATTTGGAGCGGTTGTTTCTTCCGCTTTGATTCTTTCCGCATGCAATTTGTATAAGAGTCCGGCAACAAGTACCGCACCGACGGAGCAGGAAGCAACTACCACGCCAGTTGGGGGTAATGTAGTAACTTATTCTGACAGTGGTTTTTCGCCAGCTGTGCTTACAGTTAAAGTGGGTGAGAGTGTTGAATTTAAAAACGACTCAGCTACAAACATTCAAGTCAATTCGGCACCACATCCGACACATACACAGTTTCCTGAGCTAAACATTGGGCAGATCGCACCGGGGGAAAGCAAATCGGTAACTTTCACCGCAGCTGGAACTAAAAAATATCACAATCATCTCAATGCCAGTGAGAACGGGTCGATTGTGGTAGAGTAAGTTGCGCATAATTAAACTATAGGTTATAATAATACTATGTCAAGAGTACCTTTATTGGTCTGGTTTTTAATTCCGACGATTCTGATCGTCGGTCTTGGAGCGTGGTTTTTTTCCAAGACTACCAGTTTCGGTCAAGTTGAGGATTCCGTATTGCCCGCAAAAGTTTCCAACCCCGTTGAAGGGGTGGTCGAATACGGAATCGTTGGCAGAGATCATATCAGCCAGGGTGCAAGTGGATCCGGCTATAACTCTAATCCGCCTTCTTCCGGTCCTCACTGGGGGGCTGCGGCTAAAAATGGCGTTTATGAGACACCTTTGGCAGACGAACAATTGATCCACAATTTGGAACATGGACATGTTTGGATAGCTTACAGACCAGACGTGTCGGACGATGTCAAAAACAAACTCGGGGAAATTGTTGTCAAGGATGACTGGAAGGTCGTACTTGCACCCCGAGACAAAAACGATTTGGCAATTGCTTTAGTTGCCTGGGGCAGGGTTCTTGAAATGGATGAGCCTGATTATGGGAAAATTGAAGACTTCATTAAAGTTTATAGAAATCGTGGTCCGGAGAAGACGCCTAGTTAACGATTCCTGCGCTATGCTAAGAAATCGTGGTCCGGAGAAGACGCACCATAAGTAAATGGTTGAGGTAATTCAAGACAAGGAAGTTTGCGGATACGCAAGAGCCAGGTTTTCAGAGGCTTCCAGATTCGTTTCGCGGGCAGTTCAAACATTTAACATGACCGCATTTTCTCCGGTTAAAGCAGGCATAGTTTCAGCGGTTGGCAGATTTTGGGATGGCGAAGGTGAGATGACCGATAGGGATTGTTACAGAAGGCTGGGGGAGTACGGCCGTTTGGTAGTTTCTGCTTGTCGTGGAGAGAGTGTTGATCAGCAAAAAATTGACGAATTAATGCATATTGTTGCGGAAGTTTCTTTAAAATGGCCCAAAATAACATCCGATAAGGCTAGCGATTTGGCAACACTGCCTAAATAAGAGGTTTTTGGCCGCTCTTTTTAAAATCTTCTAAAAATTTCGCGAGTCCTGCATCAGTTAACGGATGGTGGACAAGCTTTTCCAAAACATCGTATGGGCAAGTTGCGATATCAGCACCTGCTAACGCTGCTTGTTTAACATGAAGCGGAGATCGTACAGATGCAAAAAGAATCTGCGTTTCAAAACCATAGTTGTCATAAATCTGGCGCATTTCCG
>CAZLVB010000020.1:0-13407 GCA_964562855.1 uncultured Gammaproteobacteria bacterium
GAGCTATATTTAATTCATTAGTTGGAGTCTTTTGCTTCTTTTTTCTAAAGATATGTAAAATTTTGACTTCTTTTTCTGGTTGCGACACGCAAATAATTCGGATATTATCTCTTCCAAGTATCCGCAGTTCCCAAAGTGGGGTACCTGTTATTTTCTTGATGTTAGGAATTGCCGGATTTAAACCGTATTCTTCCACATACTTAAACTGGCGAAGAATTTTTGTTCTTAAACTCGGTTGGCAAGAATCCAGGAATTTTTTAATAGGGGACGTTTTTCCTTCTGGAGTGTAAAAACTGACTTTATACATCAAAAAGATTTTAACAAACCCAAAATTGGGAAGACAGCATTAGCGTCGATAGACAACTGGAAAAGTTCCGGGCCGAAGTAACTGTTTTTGGACATTATTTAAAAGTGAAATCCTTTGAATGGTTTTTTATTTTTCTTTACAACAATTACTTCGCCGGTAATATTTTGCTTCAAAATATGTACTACCCGATCTGCAACTAAGCTTGGATCTATAGCATCTTGAATATACTGAGGAAAATATTTTTTATATTCTTCTGTTGCTGTATCGGACGGAGAAACGGCATTTACTTGAATCCCTTTTTCTTTTAAATCTTGAGCCAAGGCAACGGTTAGGTCTTCAATTCCTCGTTTGGAGACGTAGTAAGGCAACCAGCCTTTGGCACCGCTTTCGAACGTGCCGGATATGTTAATAATTTTGCTTCCTTTTGGCATTAAAGCGATTAAAGAGTGAGCAATTAAAGTGGGCGAAACAAGTCCGACAAAGTAAGTATCCAAGATCAATTGCTGGCTGAATTTATCAAAATCCATTCCTGCATAAACTTCGCTTTTTCCGTGCCAAAGTCCAGCAACGTTTATCAAAATATTCACTTTTTTCGTCTGTTTCTTAATTTGAATTGTTAAATTGTTAACGGATTTCAAATTGCTTAAATCTGCCTGAAATTCTATTGCTTTTCCACCGAATCTTTCTATTAATTTTTTTGTTTCTGCCAGTTTTTCTTTTCTTCGGGCGACAAGCCCGACAAGAACTGACTCCTTGGCAAGTGCTGAGGCTATTTCTCTACCAATTCCGGTTGAGGCACCTGTAATAATTGCGAACTTATTGGCCAGTTTCACGAAGAAAGTATATCAAAACTTTGGTTTTGGGATGTTAAATTGCTGATTTTGGAGAATTTAGGAAAGTTCCTCGAGTAGTTATTTAAATTTTTGCTGTTTGATTGAGGTATTTTCGCATTTGTCGACGCCTTCTGATTCGTCTATTAACAGTCGCGAGCTTTTCCGAGATTACTTGTATTTATTTTGGCTCGTTTGATTCCGCTTCATCAAAGTCGATTACAAAGCCCGAAGTAGACCCTCTAGCTGTTCATCAAGTTCTTCCCTTGTTAGGTTATCTGTCGGACGATTACGAGAGTTGACAACAAATACAGAAGATTCTACGCCGGCACGCGCTAAAATTTGTGCCTGATCAGGAATTTTCTTTCCATCTGCATTTGCACATCTTAGTCTTATAAGAAATATATGGTAAGGTTCGGAGCTTAAAGACCCTTTTTCTGAAAGTTCATACTCTTCATAAATTTGAGCAGCTTCCATAGCACTTAACGATGTCGATTCTCTTATTTCGAGAGTATCGAGGTCCACAAGTGCTAAATGAAATCTTTCATTAGGGAGAACTTCTGGTTTCTGTTCGGCTGTCATAAGTGTGAATGGTAAAACTTCTGATTTGTGAAAGTCAAATCAGAGGACTTGTTTTTTATAATCAATATTCCTAAATTAAAGATAGAGCTGTGCAGTTGAAAGAAGGTACGACTTATAGTAAAATACTATGTGTGGAGAGGCCGTCATTCCCTACTAATTTTGCTCTTGAGCGGTTCGATGGCTCGCGCTGGCGGGTGTTTGCGCTCTCTGGCGGCTCTCTGGTGATAACGACCGCCGGCCAAGAGCTGTTTCACCAAAACCGGCAAGTTGGTAAGCTCTTGCTTGCCTATAAGGATGAAATCCTAGACGGAAAGAGTCAGCCAAGTGGTGTCCGCCAGTGGTTTAAACACGGAGCAAACAGCGACGTTTATGAAGTTGGGTCACAAGATCTGGCTATGAAGGAAGCCAGCACTTCCCACTCTGTTTTTGCGGCACTGGAGAGAATGGACTGCCTCTATTCTCTTTGTCAAAGCCAATTGCCGGATTTCGTGAGAGTGGTAGAACATTACGGAGCGGTCTTTTTCAGAGATTACCGAAGACAGTTTTTACTTATGCGCAAAATAGACGAAGGAATAACTGTCGCGGACGTAATTGCCGGCAGTTGGGACGGGCAAACAAAGGCGGAGGTGCAGGAAGGGTATAACCTGGCCAGAGTTCTGATTGACGATGCAATGGAAAGTGGCGTATTACCGGTAGAGTGCCAGACAAACTTGCTTCCGGATTGGCAAGAAGGCAACGTGTTGGTAGACTTTTCCCAGAGAAGCCAAAGATATCCCTTCACGCTTCAAATAATCGATCAGTAAATAAATTAGGAAATTTCTTCAAGTTCTTCGAGTAACCGCTTCTGATCTCTTGATAATTTAGATGGAATCCTGACTCTGACAATGACGTAATGATCGCCGCGGCCGTGGCCGGAGACGTGGGATACGCCTTTGCCACGGAGCCTGATCTGAGTTCCGGGTTGAGTACCGGAAGGAACACGGATTTTGACATCTCCGTCGATTGTTTCGATTTCGGCAACGGTGCCTAGAGCTGCTTGAGAAAAGGTGATCTCTTTTTCGGAGACGATGTCGTAGCCGCGTCTTGCCAGCCTTGGATGAGCTGCAACTTCGCAAATTATCGCAAAATTTGTGAATTTTATTTCGCTTCCGGAATCAACGCCTTGTGGAATTTTGACTTTTTGCCGCCTGCCTTCGATTTCAACTTCTTTGTGCGTGCCGTGAACCGCTTCATCGAAGGTTAAATTTAAAACGTAGCGGGGAACACGGCGGGTAGATTGGCCAAACGGCGACTTTTGTCCAAAAACCGCCTCAAAAATATCAAAAGGATCGGAAAATCCGCCGAAATCGAAATCGAAATCGCCACCCTGCGGACCGCCGCCTGAACTCCAAGTGTATGTGTGGAAACCGCCTTGTCCGGCTCCTTGACCTGCGCCGCCAAAACCGCCCCCGGGCGCAAATGCCGCATGACCAAACTGATCGTAAGCCGATTTCTTCTGGGGATCGGAAAGAATCTGATAAGCCTCGTTTATTTCCTTGAACTTTTTGTCGGCGTCGGTTGATTTATCAATGTCGGGGTGATGTTTGCGGGCCAAGTTGCGGTAGGCCTTTTTTAATTCTTCTGCCGAAGCGTTTTTTCCGACGCCCAAAATTTCGTAGTAGTCTTTTGTTGCCATGAATACATTTTACTCTTTAACGACTTCTCCTTCTTGAACATCGCCGCCGTCATCGCCTTTAGCCTTTTGCTCTTCACCGGCGGTTTCTTGTGACTGACCGTCTGTTGGGGCTTGATCTTCGCCAGGTTTTTGATACATGGACTCGCCTATTTTGGAAAGTACAGACGAAAGCTCTTCTGTTTTAGTTTTAACTTCATCGATTGGTGCAGAAGATTGAATCTCCTTGAGTGCCTTGATCTTTTCTTCAACTTCACTTTTGACATCCGCCGGTACTTTATCGCCGGCATCTTTTAAGGACTTTTCCGCCTGATATACTAGTGTGTCTGCCTTGTTTCTTACTTCAATTTCGTCCTTTTTAGCCTCATCCTCCTTGGCATGTTCTTCGGCCTCGCGGGTCATGCGGTCTATCTCTTCCTGAGTTAGGCCTGTCGAGCCGGTGATTTTAATTGATTGTTCCTTACCGGTAGCTTTATCCTTGGCCTTGACGTGCAAGATGCCGTTAGCGTCCAGATCAAAAGTAACTTCTACTTGAGGAACTCCTCTGGGAGCCGGCGGAATACCATCTAAAATAAAGCGGCCGAGCGATTTGTTGTCCGCGGCCATTGGCCTTTCCCCTTGAAGAACGTTAATTTCAACAGATGTCTGGTTGTCAGAGGCTGTTGAAAAAATTTCGCTCTTGGAAGTAGGCACGGTGGTATTTCTGGTAATTAAGGCGGTTGAGACTGCGCCCAAAGTTTCGATACCCAAAGTCAAAGGCGTTACATCCAAAAGGACCATTTCTTTCATTTCTCCGCCAAGAACTGCGCCTTGAACGGCGGCGCCAATTGCGACAACTTCATCCGGATTTAAACCTTTGTGCGGTTCTTTACCGAAGAATTCCTGGACCTTTTTTGTAACTTGCGGCATTCTGGTCATACCGCCAACCAAGATTACTTCATCGACTTTCTTAGCATCGATTTTGGCATCCTTGAGACAATCTTTAACCGGACCAAATGTTTTTTCGACAAGATCGCCGACCAAAGCCTCAAGCTTTGCTCTAGAAAGCTTCATTTGCAAATGCTTGGGGCCGGATGCATCGGCAGTTAAATAGGGGATAGACATTTCGGCTTCGGAGGTGGTGGAAAGCTCGATCTTGGCTTTTTCGGCAGCATCTCTGATTCTTTGCAGCGCTTGCCTGTCTTTTTCTACATCGACGCCGCTTTCCTTTTTGAATTCGCCAATTATGTACTCGACAATTTTACTGTCGAAGTCGTCACCGCCAAGATGGGTGTCGCCGTTTGTGGCTTTAACCTCAAAGACACCTTCGCCCAGTTCCAAGATCGAAATATCAAAAGTCCCGCCGCCTAAATCGTAAACGGCAATGGTGTGCGCATGTGCTTTATCAAGGCCATAAGCTAAGGCTGCAGCGGTCGGCTCGTTGATAATGCGCTCGACTTGGAGGCCGGCAATTTCGCCCGCTTGTTTTGTTGCCTGTCTTTGAGAATCGTCAAAGTAGGCAGGAACAGTGATGACCGCTTTTTCGACTTTACCGCCAAGATAACTTTCTGCATCGGCTTTGATCTTTGAAAGCACCATGGCCGAAATCTCCTGAGGTGTGTAGTCTTTGCCTTCGACATTGACCACGGCCATACCGTCGCGTCCGCTTTTTACTTCGTAAGGGAGCCATTTGATGTCGCGCTGGACTTCGGCATCTTTAAACTTTCTGCCCATCAGCCTTTTGATGGAGAAGACGGTGGTTTTAGGATTGACAACCATCTGGCGTTTGGCCACGTCACCGACTATATGCTTTACCGGGTCGACAACCGAAGGAATGATGTTTCTGCCTTCCTGTGAATGGATAACCTTCGGTTTGCCGGCTTCAACGACGGCAACTACAGAATTTGTTGTTCCTAGATCAATTCCAATTATCTTTGACATATCTATCCTCAGCTTTTTCCCGCCATTTTAATGGCGAGGCTCGCCAAAGGCGGCTGCTTTTTCTTCTGTTTTCTGATCGGCGGCTTTACGTGATACGACAACTTGTGCGGGTCTTATGATTCTATCATTTATTTTATAACCCTTTCTGGTAACTTGGACAACCAAATTGTCTGTCTCGCCTTCTTTCACTTCTGTCGCTTCATGCAAGTGCGGGTTAAATTGTGTTCCTTCTGCTTGAATTTCCTCCACTCCCTCGGAAACCAATAGGTCGCTAAACTGTTTGATGACTATATCGAGTCCCTGGTCATTCAAATGTTTTTGGGCGTTTTCCAAATTATCAAGAACCGGCAAAAACTTTTCGATGATAATTGCCGAAGACAGCGTACCAAGAAGCTTTCTTTCCTCCTCGATTCTTTTTTCTAAATTGTGATAGTCGGCAAGAGTCCTCTTGAGCTGGTCTTCCAGTTTTGCAATTTGAGTTTTGTCGGCAGCTTTTTTAGTCTTCATCATGGTTATTTATTAAATGCTAGAGATTTGCGAAAGTAATTGGGAAAAATATCTCATTGTCGGGATAACAACCGGATAATTTAGCCTGGATGGCCCAATAACGCCAAGCACACCTCTGTGCTGGGGCATCTGATAGCGGATTACTACAAACCCGCAAGGTTCAAGAAACGGGACCCCTAATTCGTCACCAAAGAGAATTTTAATCTGTTCTTCCGCAGAAAGCTGGCCGAAAATCTGGTTCAGCATTTCTACTTTATCAAGCATCGAAAGAACGGTTTTAGTGATATCGATATCGTAAAATTCGGGCATATCCAAAATGTTGGCCATACCGGCAGCGTAAACATCACCCTCATCGTCGGTAACTACGGACATTGAATGGGTTTGATCCGCCAAGACTTTGGCGGTATGGCGAAGCAGTTTGTCAAAGCGCTGATTTTGACTTTGTTCACCGAGCTCTTCCTTAATGGCAACTTCGTCTTTTAGAGAAAGGGCTTTTTCTTCCATTAATTGATCGACGTAAAATTTCATGCCCTGTGAGGTTGGTATGCGGCCGGCAGAGGTAAAAGGCTGCCTAAGATATCCAAGCGAAGTTAATTTAACCATCTCGTTTCTGATGGTCGCAGGTGAAACACCAAGACCGGCTTCTTTCTCGATAGTTTCCGAACCGACAGCCTCGGCGGTTTCGATATATTTTTCGATAATCGATCTGAGTAGATTCTTTTGCCTTTCAGTAAGATCCATTGTAAAATCCTGCGGATTTTAGTTCTGAGTTCTGAGTAGTGAGATTTGAGTAATAATTCTCAGGCCTCAGTTCTCATATCTTAATCCTGACTTAGCAGTTAATATACACCGAGTGCTAATTGTTGTCAACCCCGTATATCGGCACTTATCCCTTCACAACAAGTGTCATTCCCGCCCTTCAATTGTCATTCCTGCGCCCGCCAAAGGCGGGTCCGCCTCTGGCGGAAAAGCGGGAATCAATTCAGGGAGAATCTGATCCTCAATCGAGTTGAGGATGATAGTCTATTTGCGTTGACGGTATACGTGTCTTCAATTGGTCCTCTTTTGTGCTTGACACAAAACAATACAATGATACAATTGTATTATGAATTATGTGACGACTAATATAAGAATATCCGAAGAAGATTACTTGAGACTTAAGGCCGAAGCCGCCAAAAAGCGCAAGAGTCTTTCGGCTATCGTCAGAGAAAAGATCAAACCTAAAGAGAGGAAACGCTCTAAGGCAGAAGTCGAAAAACTTCTCGCTGACACTGACAAACTTGCCAAAGAGCTTGGCAAGAAACTTAAGGGGTTTGACTCCGTAAAAGCACTCCGTGAGATAAGATACGAAGGCAAATGGTAGTTTTAGATGCCTCGGTCGTCTATAAATGGTTTGTTGATGAAAAGCCCCAAAATCTGACAGCAGTCGCAAGAAATATTAGAAAAAGTTTTGTTGAAGAGAAACAAGAAGTAACGGCCCCGGATATTTTATTGTATGAACTGGCTAACACCTTTGCTTTTAAAACAAACCTAGAATCTCGCGACATCTTAAACTTTTGGGCAAAGCTTGCGCAGTACAATATTGCAGTTGTTTCTCCAAGTCTTGAGTTTATGCAAAAAGCAATCTTATTCTCAAAGAGGTACAAGGTATCGGTTTACGATAGTTGTTATGCTGTCTTAGCGGTTGAAAAGAAGTGCGATTTGATAACTGCAGATGAAAAATTTGTTAAACAGGTTAATTTGCCGTTTGTTAAAGCGCTGAGCGAATATCCATTAGGTTGATGTGTTAATTGAGAACAGCCGAGAATTTCCCGCGAGTGCTAATTGTTATCCGTCTGCTGTGGGGTATCAACAATGCCATTTATTCCTATTAAGGAAAAGGTCGTTGTCTCTTGTTTTAGACCTTTGAAACTTTTTTGGTACTTTAACTCGTTCAAGTTCGTTTTCGCATATTTTAATAATAGGTCCGATGCCGATCGAATTAACAATAAATAGTCCACCCGGTTTTATTAAAACCCTCAAAGAGCCAAAAAGTGCTATCGCATCAACTGCTGGTGGTATATCTTTCAATACTACTGCATCGAAAACTGCTTCTCTGAAAGGATGTTTGAGTGCTTCTGCCATTACTCTTTGGCCGTTTTTTATATCTCTTAGGTGTGAATGGCATTGGTCGTTTGATAAGTGAATTACACGGTTTGTTCCAAGAATGTCTCTAGGAGAAGTGTGCCAACCTGAAAATGGATAATAAATAAGTTGTGGATCAAACGTTGTTTTAACCCAATGGAGAAACAGTTGGAAAACTTGCTCGTTTTCGTTACTTACCCTTCTTCTGCCTGCACGCCTCTCAAAGCCGATGCCCAGTATATCGTCACGAAAAGCACTTAAGTGGCTTTGTTCTATGGCGTAGCCAAGGTAATTAGGAATTCCTCCCGTTTTTGCCTCTTTGGTAAACATAGGTTGAAATTATATCTTAAGTACCGCCAAGAATGCCTCCTGCGGAATTTCTACCGACCCAAACCGCTTCATCCTTTTTTTGCCCTTTTTTTGCTTTTCTAAGAGTTTGGTTTTTCTGGTGACATCGCCGCCGTAGAGTTTTTGGGTGACGTCTTTGCGGTAAGCAGGAATAGTTTCTCGTGCCAAAATTTTACCCCCCACTCCCCCGCCTGCATCGCTTCGCGAAGCATTGCGGGCAGGCCCTTTAATCTTTTGATAGTTAACAACTGCCTGAATTGGAATCGGAATGTTTTGACGCGGAATTACTTCTTTTAATTTTTCGACAAGCTTTCTGCCAAAACTTTCAGCTTTTTCAGTTGGAACCACCTGTGCCAAGCCTTCCACCGGTTCGTAATTGACCAAAATATCCAGTTTAACCAACTTGGCATCGCGATATTCTGTGACCTCAAAATCAAATGAGGCATAACCTGAACTTTGCGATTTTAAATCGTCATAAAATCCGATTAAAACTTCAAGAAGCGGGATTGTGGCCTCAATTTTTTGAGACGAGCCGATATCTTCAAAACTTTCTATTTGTCCTCTGCGCGTGTAGATAAGGTCGCTGACTTGTCCGTAATATTTTTTAGGTGCAAAAATGGTGACTTTGGCAATCGGCTCCTTAACTTCTGATTGACTGCCCGGGCTAAATTCTGAGGGTTTATTGATGGTTTTACCGTCTACAATAAAGTTGACAGAGGGTGAGGCAACAATAATATCAAGACCATATTCACGCTCGAGCCTTTCCTGGGTGATTTGGGCATGCAATAGCCCAAGGAAACCGACACGCAAACCCTGCCCCAGAGAAAGTGATGTTTCAGGTGAGTAAGCTAGTGATGAATCATTCAGCTGCAATTTTTCAAAGGCTTCCTTAAGTTTGAGGAAATCGGCCGAGTCGACCGGGAAAAAGGAAAGGAAAACAACGGGCTTGGCTTCCTGATAGCCAGGTAGTGCTGGTGCCGGATCTTGGGCATTGGTAATAGTGTCACCTACTTTTACCGAGGATAGATCTTTGAGGTTTGTGACAATAAAACCAACTTCTCCAGATGCAAGTTCGCTGACATATTTGACAGAAGGCGTAAGGTACCCGATTTGCAAAACCTCGGCAGTTGCCCCGGTTGCCAAAAACTTAATTTGATCTCCTTTTTTAACCTTACCTGCAAACAGCCTGACGGTGGCGACTACACCCTTGTAAGGGTCGAGGGCAGAATCAAATATTAGGGCGGATAGTTTATCGTTAATCGTTAATGGGGGTGGAACGCGTTTGATGATTTCCTTGATTAGGTCCTGGACACCTTGGCCGGTCTTGGCAGAAACCTTAACAATTTCATCGCTCTTAAACCCAAGATCTATAAGCTCTCTTTCCGTTTCTGTAATTTTCGCCTGCGGGCTATCTATCTTGTTGATTGTAGGGATCAGTATAAGATTTGATTCGAGGGCCAAACTGAAGTTAGCCAAAGTTTGAGCCTGTATTCCCTGGGTGGAGTCGACGACTAAAACCGCACCTTCTACCGAGGCTAAAGAGCGGGAAACTTCGTATGAAAAATCAACATGGCCGGGGGTGTCAAGTAAGTTCAAAGTGTAAAGTGTAGAGTGCAAAGTGTAGTTAAGACGTATTGCCTTGAGTTTGATCGTAATGCCGTGCTCGCGTTCAAGCTCTAGACTGTCAAGCAATTGATCCGGATGCCCTTTACCAACGGCACCGCAAATTTCCATGATTCTGTCAGCAAGTGTCGATTTGCCGTGGTCAATATGAGCAATGATGGCAAAGTTACGGATATTCACGGATTGGGGTGTTGGGCGTCAATCGAAGTTGGCGCAGGATTGACGAATTTTGCAGGAAGGCTCATCAATTTTCTAAAAAATCTGTAAAAAATAAAGACCTGTTCTACTTTCATGAGCCAGGAAAGCAAAAGATAAACGGTAATACCGACACTTGCGGCAATTCCGGTTAAGAGAATCAGGCCGACAGTTCTGGTAGTATCAAAAACCAATTGATCAAGAAGTTTCATGGGGATATAAAGTGAAACCGCGGTCAAAAAACTTATAAAAATCATTTTCACCGCCGGTAAGATCAATTCCTTTTTTCCAAAATTTACTTTTTTATCCAGAAAAAACAAGAGCAAAAGTGCATTGAGGATATTGGCGATAGAATATGCCAAAGCCAGATAGATTATTGAAAGTTTCAAAACCAAAATAAAAATCAGGCTCATCAAAATATTTAAGCTAATAGTGGCAACATTGACCTTCACCGGCGTATAGCTGTCACGAATCGCATGAAACCCTCGTGTAAGAAGAAGACTAATCGCTTGGGCGGTTATACCCAGGGCAAAAGCAATCAATATACGACCGGTTAAAACAGTCGTCTCCCAAGGAAATTCTCTGGCGCCGAAAACAAGCCTGACGGCCGGAATTCGCAAAATTGCCAAAATTGCGGCTGCAGGCAGCACCAAAAAAAGAATTTGGTGAAAGGATTCCATAAAAATTTTTTTAAACTGGCTGCTTTTTTGAGAATTAAAATGGATTGAAAGAGACGGCAATGCCGCCTGGGCTATAGAACCTGCAAAAAGAGAGATGGGGACCAGCTGTAAGGCTTGGGCAAAATTAAAGGCGACAATCGAGCCGGCTGCGGCAATTGATGCCAGGGCAATATTGACGATATCCGATGCGCGAATAAGACCCAAGGCTATTGATCTTGGCCACATTAGAGCAAAAGTTTCGATAACATCTTTACTCCTGATGTTCAAGCGAAATTTGAACTTGAATCCTAAGGAGAGAACAAGCGGGATTTGGATGACCATATGAAGCAGCGCCCCAAAAATCATGCCAATTGCCGGCGCGTAAATTCCTAAAACCGGAGAGAGAAAAATTATTGATAATATTATGCCGATATTGTAAAAAATGGAGGCTACTGCCGGTATGATAAATCTTTGAAAGGATTGCAGTATTCCCGTCAAAAATATGGAAATTACAAAAAAAGCTTGAGCAAAAATCATGATTCTTAAGAGTCTGGCAATGAGGGGTTTTGCGAGGGGATCTTTATCAATGATTCCGGGTGCAATGATTGAGGCAACTTGCGGGGCAAAAACTATAATCAGAAGCGCAAAAACAATAAAGATGACGATACCGATGGTGATCATGGAAGAGGAATATTCCCAGGCATGGGCAAGTTTGTCACGCGAAAGATATTTGGAAAAAACGGGGATGAACGCAAGGGCAATGGCGCCAAAAATAAAAACCTCAAAAATGGCGTCCGGTAAAATTGCGGCGGCTATAAAACTGTCAAGGAGCTTAATGTCTTCACCAAAATAAGAGGCCAGTAATCTGTATCGAACTAGCCCTAGAAGCCTGGACAGGGCAACTGAGGCGGCGATGACAAAAGCAGCAGATAAAATATCTTCCTGTCGTTTTTTGAAGAAATTGGCGCCATTTTTAAAAAAGTAAAGCATTTGAAGAAATTGACCTAATTGACCTAAATGACCTAAATGACCTAAAATTGGACCATTAAAATTATTTAGATATTAGAAATTAGTACTTAGAAATTTTAAAGCCATGCCAGTTACAAAACAAGCAATCAAAAAAGTCAGACAGGATAGGCGAAAAACTATCTTTAATTTAAGAATTAAGAAAAAATTTAAGGAAGCAGTATCTGCGTTTAGGAAAAACCCTTCTGTTAAGTCTTTGCCTTCGGTTTTTAGTGCCTTGGATAAGGCAGCAAAGACAAATGTAATACACAAGAAGAAGGCCTCCAGACTTAAGGCGCGTCTTAGTAAAATGACAGCCAACAAAAAGGCCGAAAAAAGCAAAGCTTCAATCGCTCCTAGTGCCTAAAGGTTGACAAGCGGGTCGTCAACTATTACGCTAAAATATGGTCATGAAACTTGCCAGGTTTTTGGGAATATTGCCATCTTTTGCTTCCTATCTAGTCGCCGCAGGAAGCGTTTTTGCGCAAATTGCCACAGATGAAGCTAAAGGTGGTACTTCAGGGGCATTGCCTGACGCCGGCTCGACAGAATTGACCTATTTGCTGTTTATAGGCGGAGTGATTCTTTTTGTCTTTGGAACCTTAAAGCTAGTATTAAGCTGGCGAGAGTAGTTTAAGTTTCACCTATCTTGAAAATTTCCCCCTGGACATATTCTGCTAAATCAGCCCAATTATTGTTTTTAGGTATCAGCACAAACTGACCAGCATGGTCTTGGGGATTCCCAATTTCTAAAACGCTCTCTGGTCTTTCGGAATCCAAAACGACCCTTCTAATTTTGGCCGGATCTATCTTTGGGACAAGTTTGGCAAAATGAGGAATTTCGTCGCTTGTGATATCTGTATCGATGGCCTCTTCAAAAGTTTTGGTAAGTTCAATTATTTTTGCAGGATTGAGGAAAGTTTCTTTTGATAATACTTTCTGTCGGAAAGCTAGGATGACTTTTTGCTGACGAGCACTTCTTGCAAAGTCAGACCCCTGTCCGTTGGTACCGTGTCTGCTTCTTACAAATTTAAGCGAGGTAGTTCCGTCCAAATGTGTGGGGCCTTTTTTAAACGATATCGTTTCGTAGCGGCAGAGAAAGGGATCATTTTCCTCGGTTAATAGTGTTGCTTCACCGGTGGCATTTTTGAAGTAGACTTTTTTTATCCCATCCTCATCCCTCGTTTCTATTTCAATTTCGCAAGTATCATCCCCTTTGCCGGTAATGGGATACTTGGTGTCTGTGAAGGCAGTATCCACTTCAAGATCAAGTCCGTCAAGTAAATCAACAGCGTTGACGTATCCTGAGAAATTGATTTCAAAGGCATAGTGAATAGGTAAATCAAACAATTCCCTAACTGTTTTTTTGGCAAGATTCAAGCCGTTCTCATTTCTTTCTTGACCGTAGGCGTAAGCAGTGTTGATCTTTGCAGAAAGCGAGGGGGCCCATAAATCTCTAGGTATAGAAATCAAAACGACGTCTTTGCCATCTTTTTCGATCGAAGCTAGCATCATCGTATCGGAAAGATAAGGACCCTCATGGCCTGGACCGCCAGTTCCCAATAGTAAAACGTTAACTCTGTCTCTATCACTTTTGAGGCCAGTGTCGGTTATCAATTTGACAGCAGTTGTAGG
>CAZLVB010000021.1:0-2919 GCA_964562855.1 uncultured Gammaproteobacteria bacterium
AAGCCCATTTTTTTAGCAAGCTTTTGGGCGTTTTCCTTAACTTCTTTATTTGCCTTTATATGGATTACAGTCTGCATAATAACCAAAGTATATACAATAGTTACAAAGATGTCAATTCATTTTAAAAAGTCTGCGCAAGTGCATTTTTGCCTCTTCCAAAATTCGCTTCCGGTCAGGGTTCAAATTTTTTCCGGCGCGGTTTACATAAAAGTTGAGCATGCTCATTGCAGACTGAAACGCCGAACCTTTTCTGCGTGTGCTTGAATCAGCCGACCTCTTTAGGGATTGGGCAATTCTCTTTGGACTTTTGAAAGTAAAGACGCCGTCTTCAAGATCCAATGCGATACTCTCTTTGGTAACCTTAGCTGACCAATATTGTTTATTCACACACAGTTCACCCCTTTTTATGTTTGAAAAATTCTATTTGCCTAAGACGCTTTTTAGCCTCTTCCTTCGTTTTAAAGGTTCCCATATTACGTCCGCTTTCGGAAACTACACGATAGCCTTCCTTAATTTTCTTAATCACTAAAACCTCTTGTCGCCGCTAGCTTAAAACGAAAGACATTACAAAACGTAACTTGGATACGTTCCCCTAATGTCTTTTGCTTAATTCTTACGGTTTCACAATCTACTTGTATTTGGGCTTGATTTGAAACAAAAGATAAAGGCCAATTGCCGCACCGATTATTGTACCGACAGAAACACCGATTAACGATGAAACAATGCTTACCAGTTCGCTATAAAAAAGCATATTCCAGCCGGCCATTTTGCCCGCTTTAAGCCCGGGGAAGGCCACAATCATCATAAGGCTTGCAATCCCCAGCCCTATTGCGGAAATAAATCCAAGACCGTAATTCCTAACGCCGCCTACGGCGGCAAAAGGTGCAAAAACAGACAAAACTCCCAGTGCGCCCAAAGCGCCAACTACCCCTAAAATACCAAAAATTAAAGCAATCCACGGCGCGATTTTATAAAGAGTATCGACGGCGTTTACAGGTAAAGGCGGCAATTTGCCAAAAACATCTTCAAGGCTTTTTGTTACGCTGTCCAATTAAATCACCCCCTTCGCTATATCCTAAAGTAGCACAAATTGCCTTGATAATTCCACTTGCCGCTAATTGCGCGATATAATTTCCCAGATGAAAAATATTTTAAACATAATAAAAATCGCCAGACCCCTGTATCCTCTTGTTGCAATTATTGCAGTCCTGATTTTGACAACCGCGGCCCTGGAACTTGTTGCCCCGATACTTTCCAAATTTATAGTCGACGAAATTGTTGCCAATGTCACAAATAAGGGTGGAAATTTAAACAGGCTAATTACACTTATTGTGATCGCTTTTGCTGCAAGCTTTATTAGCGTAGTTTTAACCTCTGTTACCGAAAGGCTTGGAGATCACTTTGCGGGAAAGCTGAGGAAATTTCTAACCGAAAAATTTTACGATAAGGTTTTAACTCTGCCTCAAAGTTATTTCGACACGGAAGTTTCGGGCAAGATTGTAAACCAATTAAACCGCGCAATAATAACAATCCAGAACTTTATAAACGGCTCAACCAATTTTATTCTTCCTACATTTTTGCAAAGCATTTTTACAATCGCGGTTCTTGCTTATTACAACCTTCCTATCGCGATCTTTACTTTTCTTCTCTTTCCTATTTACCTGTCGCTCTCTTTTTACTCTGCCAAAAAATGGGGCGAGCGTGAAGTAGAAAAAAACGTAATTGAAGATTATACCCGCGGAAGAATCCACGAGGTTATTTACAATATGCGTCTTGTAAAAAGTTTTGGCGCCCAAACGCGCGAATATGGGTTAGTTTCCAAAAACTTAACAAATATCAACAGAATTTATGCCAAGCAAAGCAATACTTTTCATATCTTTGATTTTTCCAGAAATTTGAGCCTTATCGTAATCTTGCTTGCCATAAATATTCTTGCTTTCTACAACACTTTCACCGGCGCAATTACCCTGGGAACTCTGGTTTTAATAATCCAACTGGTTGCCCAGGCGCGCCGGCCCCTGTTTGCGATGAGCTTTATACTCACCAACATCCAGCAAGCCGAGGCAGGCAGTAAAGAATACTTTGAAATCTTAAATCTGCAGTCTTTGGAAAATTATAAAAGACACATAAAAACAGAAAAACTAATAAGACCAACAGTCGAATTTAAAAATGTTTCTTTTAAATACGAGAAAAGCGAGATGATCTTCAAAAACCTTTCATTCAAACTTGATCCGTTGGAAAAACTCGCTCTTGTCGGAGAAAGCGGCGCCGGAAAAACCACCATTGTTAATTTAATTTGTAAATTTTACGAACCAACTTCCGGCGAAATTTTTCTCTCCGGTAAGCCTTACAGTAAACTAATTCACAACTTTGTAAGAAATAATATTGCACTCGTTTTCCAGGAAAGTGAACTTTTTTCATCAACTATCCGCGAAAATGTGGCATACGCAAACCCAAATGCCTCAGAAAAAGAAATAGCAGAAGCTCTGAAAAAAGCCAACGCGGCAAATTTTATCAAAGAACTCCCTCAAGGCATAAATAGTGAAATCGGCGAGCGCGGTATTAGGCTTTCCGGAGGGCAAAAACAAAGGATTCAGATTGCCAGGGCACTCTTAAAAGGTGCGCCCATTCTTATTCTCGATGAAGCAACGTCTTCCCTTGATGCCAAAAGCGAACGCGAAGTGCAAATTGCGCTGGAAAATTTAATGCGCGGTAAACTGGTAATTATTATTGCCCACCGTTTTTCGACTATCCAAAACGTCAATAAAATTTTGGTAATCGACAACAAGGGAATCGTCGATTCCGGAACCCCCCAGGAACTTGCCAAAAAACCGGGAATCTATAGCGATTTATTGCGCTACCAGATCGAAGGCAATAAGAAATTACTTAAGAAGTTTGAAATCTATTAAAAGTAATTTC
>CAZLVB010000021.1:3019-13127 GCA_964562855.1 uncultured Gammaproteobacteria bacterium
ATCGAAGGCAATAAGAAATTACTTAAGAAGTTTGAAATCTATTAAAAGTAATTTCATGCGGTCCTCACCCTTCGATAAACTCAGGATTGCGGGCCTAAAAAAACTTTTGAAGAAGTTTGAAATCTATTAAGCGAGTTTTGCTCTGTGCGTTAGAATATTTGCCCACGTTAGTGCTTCTTCTGCCCAAACACGGTCGCAGCGGACATCGGAAATTAGCTTTTGAAAACTTTTGTTAAAAGCTGCAAATGTGCTCATAAACCTTTCGCTCTTCTTTGCACTTGCCAACTGATCCAAATACTCTTGCGTTTGGACCATAAACTGCTCTATCCTCGCTTTTTTGCCTTCCATTGCCCACCTAGAAACCCGCCCCATATTAACTGCAATATTCATAGTGATCGCCTCAGCACTCATACTAGGTTAAAAGAGCCCTTATGATCTTTTCCATTTTTTTTCTGACTTCTATGGAAAGAACCTCACGGCTCGCATTTTCCTCGCCGGGTCTTACATTTATCATCGAATCAAAATCTACTTCCCCCGTCTGCAAGTCAATTCCGCCTCCCCACAAATTCTTCTGCTCGCTTCCGGCATCAAGAAGCACTTTCTCACCATCAGCGTGCATACCTCCTCCAGCTGTGATAATTTCTTTCTCGATATCGACAACAACTTTGACATAACCATCCAAATCTTCGGCAACAGACTTTAAAGTTTTTTCATCTGCTTTCGATTTAACCAGAATAAGCACAAAACCTATTATAGCAGTAAAATTTTGGGGAAAGTTTGAAATTTACTAGAAAGTGCCTCTAATCCTCAAAAATATATCCAGCACCCCTTACGTTTTTAATTGGCACCTTAACGTTTCTGCCATGTTTAATTTTAGACCTCAATCTAACAATTATGTTTTTTAGCAAATTGTAAAGGCCAACCGTGTCGTCGAATTTCCAAACTTCTCTGTTGAAATCTTCAATAGTTAAAAGCTTCCCTTGATTCTTCAACAGTAGTTCAAGAACTTCAAACTCCTTGAGAGTTAAATCAACACTATCACCGTCTATAAGAAGACCATGCAAAGGTCTATCCAACCTAAACAATTCATGATCAAAATACCGATTTCCATTTTCATCGTCAGAATTTTTTTCTTCTCCGGCAAGTTTTTTTTGCTCTTCCTCGGTTTCTAAAACAGCAATAGCCGCAAGAAGAAACTGTGCGTCTTCGTTTTCGGAATTCGCATCAAAAACTTCCTCTTTATTCTCAAAGAAAGATTTTAATTTTCCGCTTAAGCTTTCCTGAATTTCATGGATATCTTCGGCAGAGACTCCTTCAGGTTCATACTTTGTTAAAATTTGTTCAATTCTGGCTCTGTCTTCTTCGCCCGCAACCAAATCCCCCCGATCCTCTTTAATTGATCTTGCCAGCCGGTATATTTCGTTATCGGTTAAGCGACTGCCGACTTCGACTGATTCTTCCGGGCCATTTTTTTCATCTGACTCAGCTTCAATTATCTGATACCAATAAAGTGTTCCCGCCGGCCCTCTCCCCTCCGATCGGATAAATCTCTGCTCTTTTGCACTCTCGCCTAACTTTTTCCTTAGAGTATAGACAGTTTGAGTAAACTTGGATCTGTTCAACCCGTCGCTGCCGAAAATTTTATTAGTTAAATCTTCCCCCGAAACCTTCTCGCCAACTGACAATACTAAATCAGTAAGCAGATCCCATTCCCTTGCGTCAAGCTGAATTCTTTTATCTTCAACCTCAACCGATTGCTCTTCTGCCAAGAATGTCATTGCTCCAAATGTGTCTTTAGGCTCCGGCATCAGACTGGGTAACGGTTCCTCGCTTACCGCAACGGATGGTTCCCTTCGCGGAGGTTTCTTGCGCGGCTCTTCCGGCTTTGCTGCCGGTTCCAGCTCCGGTTCACCTTCTAGCGGCGGGACTTGTTCTCGGACCTTGAGTTCTTCCTCAAAAGCGGCATAAATCTCTTCGACAGAAGGGTCTTCTATTCCGCTTTTTTTAAATCCCAAAAGAATCTCACCAAAAAGACGGTCAACTTCTTTAACCTGTCCTAAAAGAAAATCAACTCTTTGACGTCCCGCTTCTCGTATAGCTTCGTACTGTTCGATGTTACCTTCTCTGATAAGGCCGGGCTCTGTCTGCGTAGCAGAAGCGGCTTCCTTGCTTGCTTCTATTAAAAGTCGCTGTTTTAAAATGCCTTGAATTCGCTCAATAGCCATAAGATTCTAAAGATTTGCGGGGCAGATTTTTAGCAAGCGGATTATATGAGCTTATAATGGGTTAGTCAAATTCCGCAGAGCCGGCGGCCGCGAGCTGACGAATTGGTTGCTGACCAGGTATTGAACTGGAACCTTCCCAGGAATAATCATCATTTTCCGAATTTCTAAATTCTCTCTCCTGACCGCAATGTTTACAACGGCCCGGAGACGTGGGCCCGTTGGGCATTTCGATCAGCCAGTGATGTTTGCAGTCCTCGTTCCCGTTGCTAGCCACGGAAGCTTTATCAACAAAGGTAAAACTTACCGCCTGATCAATACGTCCCGAGAAAAATACAATCAGGGGTTTTAGGAGTCCGGCTTTTTGGAAAAATCTGAAAGTCAGCTTTTGGGGCAATGTTTCATCGTAGTCGTATCCCCCGTAAACTTTTCCGTCTGTCTCATGCTTTACCTCAACCGCATGTCTGATTGCTTCTCGCAAATCTCTCTCGTGGGCCCGTAAGCTTCCCCTCTTTAAAGAAAAACCCCACTGATGGGGAAAATGGCATACGTAGTCCGGCGACTCTTGGAGCTTTGTAACCTCTCCAATTCCGGTAGGCCGATATGCTTCTTTTGGGCTCATTCCAGAATAATCATAGACCAAAGTAAAGAGTCTGGCAAACAAAGAACCTTTATTGACCCTTCGATCCTTCGAAATACTCAGGACAAGAAAACTCAGGGTCATCTCTTCGAGTCTGAGCCAATGGCTCATCCCTCAGAGTCGAAGACCTGAGCACTTCGGTTACATTCAGTGTAAACGAAGTCGAAGGATTGACAAATTGTCTAAAGTGGGCCAAACTCAAATCATGGCACGCGGCATCGCACCCTTAGGTATAATCTTGATATTGGCACTTCTTGGCGTTGGAGCTGTAGGTGGCCTTGCCGGCACTGCACTTCTTGGTAAAGCCCCCGAATGTCCATCCGCAGCAGGCGCCGCCAGAAGTGAAAAAGAACTGGGCAATCTTCTTGAAAAATCCGGCAGCGTCACAACTGCCGACGGTGAAGCAACAACCATTGCCCAAAAATATGTTGCCGGTAAAGTCACCGACGGGCGCGTCTGCTTTACCCCAAACCTTGCCCACGCATCCGGAAAAATTGCACTTGGACCGGTTACTCCTTCTTTTTACGCATCAGCCGGAATTGATCTTTCCGGTACTACCCCAAAAACTGTAAACTTGGATATAAAAGTCGGCAGTATGCCAGACGTGCCCGTAGTTTCCGATCAGGCAAAGAATCTTATTGAAAAACTAATCAACGACAATCTTGCAAAAGTTACACTCGACAAAAAATACTCTATCCAGTTTTCTCAGGGTTCAGCCACCGTCAATAAGCTTTCCAAATAAGAGGGCTTGTTTTGTTCGCTTCGCTCTCAAAATAATTTTCAAGTAAATTTACTCTCTGCTATACTTGACTTTAACTTCATGGACATTAAGATAATCAAACAAGATGGCACACTTCAACTTTATTTTGCCGACAAAATCGAACGGGTTACGCAAGCGGCCGGGCTTAAACCGCAAGAAGCCAAAGCGCTTGCCGCAAATATAACCGTTTGGATTAAAAGCCTAAACACAAACAAAGTTTCTTCTTTAAAAATAAGAGATAAAGTTTCCGAGGAATTAACCAAAATTAACCGCTTTGCCAAAGAGGCTTACGACTGGTACGAAAAGACTAAAGAAATTTAGTAGAGTAAATCTATGCCCTTAATATCGCCGTTTGCCAAATCTCTTTTTTTGGTTTCGCCGTTTGCGGCGTAACCGTACATTGTCTCTTCACTGCAAACCGAGTTATAAAGATCATCCATGCCTGCGGAATGTCCCAGTTCGTGAGTGGCGATATTTTCAAAATCCATCTTGCCTGCTTCGCCACCTGATGACCAGTCAAAATCAACATCGTCATAAACCTGGTCCCATTCAACTAACTTTCGATTCATTGGAGGTCCGGAAAAGATTCCCCACACAATGGTAACTGCAATGGCACTAGACGAAGAAACATCCGCAAAATAAACTTCGTTTTGCCCATCCGGAGAAGAAGTGTCGGCAACTAATGTCGCGGCAGTTTGCGATCCATCCCCGAGAATATCAAATCCTGAGCCACTACCCACTATTCCGTCGGCGGCATCTTCCCACTTGGCAATACCTGCTGTCAGTTTTTCAAAAACAAAATCCTCAGTCAGCCCCCTACTATTGGCTGCATTAACTATCCAAGGCTCAATCGACTTCCATTTTGCACCGGAAGCAAGATAGCCATAACACTGGGTTGACTTGGGCCCTTTGACCGGATTTCCCCCTTTTGCCTTTCTACTCTTAAAATGAATAATTGCCAAGCCTTCAACCACTTCGCCTGTTTCCGGATCAACTCCGTTGCCCAAAGAAATCACAGGAGAATTTTCTGCGGCTGGCGGCAATATCAAAGTCCGAGTATTTCCCTGAGTCGTCAATGTCGCATTCGAAGCAGGTGGAGCAGCCAACGAAGGATTTGCAAAAAGAAACAAAATCAAGGCTAAAACTAGTCCGCTTATTCTCTTCCTCATCTAGCTTTTATTCTAACACAATTTTACTTTTGGTCTTTGGACTTTTTGGTAAACCACCATAATGCTCCGGCTGAAAGAAGAATCAAAAGAATTACCCACCACCAGTTTTGCCAAAACGCTTTAGCTTCTTCCTCCCCATCAATCGACGGAGAAGGACTCGGTGTGACAGAAGGAGTTGCTTCAGATGTGGCTTCGGAAAGCACATCTCCTTGTGTAGTTACGCCTAATACCTGTCCTAACTGTGTAAATGCTCCAGCCACGGCTCCGCCTGTAGTCGGTGCCGAAGGCCCGGAAGGTCCGGGTCCGGAAGGTGTAGTTATGCCGGGGCCTTGCGAGTTGGGATTAATCGATTGCGGCGGTGTGGCCATGGTCGTAAATGATTTCTCCCCGCTTTGCGCCTCCGGTGAACCGCGCGAGATAGTGCGGTAAAAATAGGTGGTTGATTGATCGAAGCAACAGACAACTACGGTATGGTCGGTTGTTTTGTCTTCTCCCGTATCGCTCTCGCCGGTTGTAAAGGCGTAGCCGTATTTGTCCAACGGAACGTCGCCGGTTGGAATTGCTTCCCCTGGATGGGAAACCGTGTCGTAAATTACCCTCGAAGTTGCCGGAATGTCCGTTGTCCAGACAAAAGTTACCTGCGCCGAACCGACATTGACAGTGTTTTGATCGGAAATAACCGGCGGAGCCTCCTCCTGATTTCCAAAATTAACCCCTTCTATATCTTCCCCGCTTAAAAGTGTGATGTCTTCCGGATTTTCCGTAGTCTGCGCCCAAAGAGCCTGTAAAACTTCTCTAATGGTATAAGTGCCGGGATCAAGGTCTTCAAATATATAATTGCCATTCTCATCTGTAGTTGTTGAAGTTTCATCCTCATCCAAGCTTCCGTTAGCGTTTGCGTCTATGAATATCGTCCAACCCTCTATACCTTCCTCTCCCTCATCCAGAATGCCGTCTCCATTCAAATCATTAAATTTAAGCCCTGAAACTGAGCCGACCTTTTGTTGGTTTGTGCAGGTTACGGTTACCGTATCACCGCTATCTATCGTAAGCTCTCCGTTTTCCTGTATTTCCCCGACGCTCCCATCACCATAGACTGCTTCACAGCCTACAAAATCATAGTTTTCGAGTAAATCTTCTGTGACGTTATAAGTACCCGGCCTGACTTCGAAGATCTCCTCTCCTCCACTGGAAAGGCTAAAAAACTCATCAATGAATCCGTCCCAGTCAAATATATTAAACCCAAACTCCCCAGGATCACCCTCCGCTTCAGTCTCTCCGTCGGGTTTTACAACTGTCTTTTGGACTACGATTTGGCCATTCTGATAATTGCCGATTTCGCAATATAGAGTTTCTCCGGCGTTTACTTCGATCTCATGGCTATTGCTGTCATCAACATTAAACTCATCGCCTATCTCGTCTCCACATGCAATATTAGAAAGAAACCAACCGTCTTGTGTAAGCTCGCTAAGGAGGTAAGCTCCCGGAACTAAACTTTCAAAGGTAGTCTGACTAAGATCTTCACCCTCACCGTTTGTAGTCTGGGTTCCCTCATAATCATCACCGGAAAGATTAATATCCCAGCCGTCAAGACTTTCCTCTCCATCATCTCTTACACCGTTAGCATTCTCATCATGGTACTTGGTGACACTAACCGAACCCAGCTCTTCTGTAATCTCGGTTTCCCCTTCCGGATCCCACATCGATTCCTCACCTTCAAGCGGCCAGTTGTCAGCAACACCGGAAGGATTGTTTGGGTCTATATCGATTTTTTCTTTCTTTATTTTGGCATCGACCTTGTTACCTATCGTTGAGGACAAATCAACAACAACGTAAAGAGTTACCGAGTTTGCACCTACAGAAAGGTCTGAAGGGATATTAAGGTTAAACTCCACTCCGCCACCACCGGGAGGATTGGCGCTGACAAGCAGGGTGTCGCTTCCAGCGTCAAATCCTGCAACATCACCGGTTTCGCGGTAAAGATACATCTTACTTACATCGTTTTTATCATCCCCGGTATATTCAACCTTTACGCTCTTAATCTTGGCGCTGGCCTTGCAGGATGTCATTGTGAATCCCAAAATGGAAACATCGGTGGACCCGGTTACCGCAATATCGGGAGTCAAATCAAATACACTATCGGTCTGCCAATATAGAGTTTTTTGATCGCTCTTTGCTGTGTAATCGGAGAAAGCGTCAACTGAACCGTCATGCCTGTGAGCACGAACCCGATAGGTATATTCGGTATCACAAGCAAGGTCTGTATCTGTAAATATGTAAGTCGTGTTAGTAGTGGTTTTAGTTATCGAAGCAACCGTGCCCACTTCGACAAAACTTGAATCAGGCTCACTTTTAAGTTTTCTTTCAATGTGGAAATCGTCTTCATCGTTTGATTTATCTCTCCAGCTCACTTCGGTCGAAGAGATAGAAAGGGGTTCGGTGGCAATTTGATCCGGCTTTGTAGGCTTTGCGTCAAAAAAGGTTGCTGTTGCCAAAACCTTACCCTGGGCATCTATAATCTCGATTTTGTACTCGCCCGGTTGCCCACCCGTTAAATGGTATTCAAAGTAAAGATCGCCGGAAGAATCAGTCGTAACTTGATCTGTCTCCCCAACTTTATTGCCACTTGCCCGAAAAGATCCGTCCGGCCAGGTAACTTTAATGATCAGCACTTGGTCCCTTTCAAATTCCGAACCGGCAATTTTGACAGTTGATTCAGGTGCGTAATCGGCCTGATCAGTAGAAAGCTGAGCGCTAGACTGCGACTCTGGTGGATTTAAAAGATCGGAATTAATTGCCGCATTAGCAGAATTTTCTACGATACCTACTGTGAGTTGACCGTTTTCAGTATCATTATCAGTCGACTCCGACTCATCTGAATTTTGAGGTTGTGTGTTATTGTTTGATTCGGAAGTAGAGGAGTCTGGTGAATTTTGATCGCTTTGATCTGACACTTGTGGCTCATCTAGGAAACTTGAGGCTAGTGGCTCGGGGCTTGAATCTTCACTTTGGGACGAACTTTCCTGGCCAGCCTGATCCTGGGGCTGGTCTTGCGCCGCCTGATCTTCCTGCGCATATATATATGAAGGATTGGACAAAAGCGGCAAAGCAGGCGCCATGATTTGCCCCACCAAAAGCAGTGAGGCGAACAAACTAAAAATTTTCGCTACGATCTTTTTCTTCACAATATTTTAGACAGGCGTTCCAAGTACCAAATGGTACTGTGGCTAAATACGAAGCAAGCTAGAAAGCAGCGCTGACTTCAGATTTCTGGACGAATTGTACTCCTTCCTGTCAAGTTATGCAAATTCTTATAGGTTAAAATCCTTTTAGGGAATTCTTTGAAAAAATTTTTGTGCCTGGCAAAAATTTGCACATAAATTATACCCAATACACCCAAAAGTTGTTACACCTTTATTACCCATTGGTATTTCTATGGGCCATCACCATTTTTCCTGCCATTACTCCTTCTGAAATTATTAACATACCGTTTTAATACCTTATTCTAAAACCATACAAAAAACAAAAGGGGAAATTATAACTTAATGCTCACTTCAACGGCATCCTGGCCGAAATCAAAAACTTCGCTATTGTATTTGCCGCTGTAACGCACGTAATCCAGAAAATCAGAAACATCATCGGCAAAAATCTTTACGTTGTCGGCAACAACTACGCTTTTAGTTCGCAACAACGGCTCAACTAATTTCAGATATTTTAAATACTCTTCTTTGGCTGCATCCAGAAATAAAAGGTCAATTGTTTCACGGATATTCTTCAGGGTCTTTTTGGCATCACCAACAATTACCTCAACTTTTGATTCAAAATGGGCACTTTGAATATTTCGCCTGGCAATGTCGGCAAGTTTTTTGTCGATCTCTAAGGAAATAATCTTGCCGCCGACTGGTACATATTTGGCCATGAGAATCGCACTATAGCCAACTAGCGTGCCCGCTTCGACAATAAGTTTTGGTTTAACAAGTTTGACCATCTTTACCAAAACCTGACCTTTTTCCGGACCGATTATCGGCAGATAGTTGTAGGTCTGATTATTCTCAATTAGCTTGATTATTTTGTCTGCAGCAGGACTCATTGCCAACATATCATTGTAGACCCCTCGTCAAGAAATTATCTGTTGCCTCCCTCACATTTCTGATATACTCAAATCATGACAGCTGCCTTGGTAAACTGGCTGCTTTCCGCTTTAGCTATTTTGGTCGTTGCCAACTATGTACCGGGCTTTAGGGTTGATTCCTTTTTAACCGCGCTAGTCGTTGCCTTGGTTCTGGGCATAATCAACGCCGTCATCAAACCTGTTCTTTTAATCCTCACACTGCCGATAAACATCCTCACTCTTGGGCTCTTCACCTTTGTAATCAATGCCGCATTGCTCTTATTGGTTGCCCGCTTAGTTGCAGGTTTCACAATCACAGGCTTAGTACCGGCACTTATCGCAGCCGTAATTCTTTGGTTAATTAATCTGGTTATTCACATCGTTGTCTTTCCTGTCAGAACTTGATTGCAATTTCTTGCATCCTGCTGATATAATCCCATCACTCCAAAAAAGCTGCCTGATATCTGCCCCGCAAGATGAAAGAGTATCAAAGATTCGCAATTGGCGCGCTAGTCATAATTGCCGCAGCACTAATAACCTTTGGTGTATACAACCGATTCGCAAAAAGGGTCGCCCAGGAAGAACCTGGCGGGATCGCCAGTCCCGCACCAACTCCTGCGCAGGGATTTCCAGTACCGGAAGTTTCTCCTCCGCCAACTCAACCGGATTCGGGCACCAACACTAACTCTAATATCGGCATTCAGATAATTGCACCTCAAAACGGCTCTTCCGCCACCTCACCGCTTACGGTTCGCGGTCTGGCCAATGTCGACGGCGGCATCGTCACAATCACGGTCAAAGACCAAAATGGTAAGGCGCTTGGGAAAACCAACATCTTCGGCTGTATGGGCACAGACTTCTGTTCTTTCGAGGCAAAAGTCACCTTTGTTAAACCTCAAACCGCATCGGGTTATCTTGAAGCGGAAAGCGCTTCTTTAGATAATCCCGACTTCTTCACGAGACTTACAATCACTTTTTAAAAAGTCAAAGTTAAATTATTGTAAAATAAAAGAAGTTAAAAAATGGCACAGGTTAGCGACGTTGAGCGGTTTAAAAAAAATGCTGTTGTCTTTGTAATTTTCGGCGCAACAGGCGATCTTTCCACAAAAAAAATCTTTCCCTCTTTTTATAAGCTTTTCAAAGCCAATCTTTTACCTGAAAAATTTAAGATAATAGGCACTGCCAGAAAAGAATTAACCTCAAAAG
>CAZLVB010000022.1:0-11764 GCA_964562855.1 uncultured Gammaproteobacteria bacterium
GATTTTTCGCGCGCCAGCGCAAGGTCAAAATCCATATGGGTGTTGGCATCGTGCATCAGGATAAAAAACCTAAAAGCATCACGGCCTACCTCGTCCAGAACTTCTCTTGCCGTCACAAAATTGCCCGCACGCTTGCTCATTTTGACTATCTCTTTGCCCTTTTTTATGCGCACAAACTGGTAAAGAATTACCTTGAATCTTTCAAGATCAAAGCCTAAAGCCACAGCCAGCGCCTTAAGCTTGGGAACATGGCCGATGGTGTTTGAGCCAAAAACGTCAACAACCAAATCGTAGCCGCTTTCAAATTTCTGTTTGTGATAAACAACGTCTGCCGTAAAGTAGGTGTAATTCCCGTCGGATTTAACAACAACCGCATCCTTGTCTTTCAAAAATTGGTTCTTGGGAGAGAACCAAGTTGCACCTTCTTTTTTGACAAGCAATCTCCTTTTCTCAAGTTGTTCTAAAATTTTGGGAGCTTCTTTTTGCAGATCGCTTTCATGGACAATCAAATCGTAGTCAATTCCCATAGCTCTACAGTCCGCGATAATTTCCTCAAAAAGAATTTTTACTCCGATTTCGCCCGCCTTCTTGATTACTTCCCCTTCCGAAAGCCCCTCAACCTTACCTATCAGCTTTTTGATTTTAGCCGCCACCTCTTCCGTGTATTCACCCTGATACGGCAAGGATTCTCCTTGTACGTCTATTAAATTTGCTTTTGCGGCTAGGGTTTTACCAAGTTCCGCAACCTGATTTCCCCGGTCGTTGTCGATATACTCTCTTAGTACTTCCCAGCCGGAAAATTCCAAAAGAGATGCCAGAACATCCCCGATAGGCCCGCCTCGAGCATTACCGAAGTGCAGAGGGCCTGTCGGGTTGGCGCTGACGAATTCCACCCTAGCCTTCTTGCCTTCTCCCAAACTATTCGATCCGTATCTGTTTACACCGAGCGACTGCGAAGTGTTTACACCGAACGGATGTGAGGTGAGTACAACATCTACCTGGTTTTGCCAATATTCCTCTTTAATGAAAAAATTGATAAAACCCGGCTCTTTAACCTCTAGTTTTTTAATGTAAGGCAAATTTTGTAAACTATCGGATAAAACTCTAGCAAACTCCATTGGTGTCTGCTTGAGTTTACCTTGAGCGAGCGCAGCGAGTCGAAGGGCCAAATTGGTAGTAAAATCGCCAAACCGCGGATCCTGAGTCCTCGTAACTTCTAATTCAATACTAGATACTTGATACCAGATACTAGATACTGATTTCTTAATGTCTTCCCTAATCTGCTCTCTTATCATCTTGTCCTAAAGTGTACTGCGGCAACATGGAGGTGTAAAGTATTATAATTAACTCTCGTAAAGTCTACCCCGTAGCCCCTGACCAAAAACCTCCCGAAATGTTATAATTTGAGCTTGCGAAAATTACGCGGAGCTTAATTTGGGCTTCGGAATCGCCCAACGTATGACAGAAAGACAAGTACAGTTTTGGCCGTTGTCAAAACAACCGGATTTTGAAGGGCTTGCAAAAATTACGCAAGATACTATGCAGCAGGCCGACATGACAGTGGCAGAAACAGCCGCCGGCGTTTTGCTCTCTGCGGCCGCATCGATGCCCCCGGAGCCAGCGCCCAAGATAGTCGGTCTCGAGGCAGAAAAGCAACGCGCAATCGCCGCCCATGCCTATAGAGATACTCTTCTCACTTTCGCCCACGCTGCCCACAGGCTTAAAGGTACACCCGCTGCGGATTTGGCCAGTGAACTTGCTCGTCTTAGACTTTATGATCTCGCGGATTTAAGCCGAAAAACTCACCCGAGACTTTTGGAGATTTTGGGAGAGGAAGCGGTAGGTAGCCCGGAAGACTTTATGAACCAGAATCTGATTAATCTCCTGCCACAAGACTTGCAATTTGAAGCCATCGGCATTGTGCGGGCTCATGAACATTTCAGTCTGCTGATTGCCAAAATCATCGCTCAAAAGATAAAGAATTTCCCCAAAGGCAACTAATTCTTCTCGCTTGCAGAATAAAAACTCCTGCCGTCAGATACGATTTCGATGATACCGTTTGTATCATTGCACAAAATTTTTACACCTTTTGTTTGCAAATTGATAAATAACAGAATCTTAGTATAAAATGCATAAAACTTGCGCAAAAAAATGATTCGTTTTTCCCTTGGAAAACTTCAATTGCCTCAAAACTTTGAAAAACTCCACGCAGAGCTCAAAACTCAAGGCATTCTTGGCGATTACTCCCCTCGTCCAAGCTTCCCGGATGAACCTCAATTTTTCCAATTCATCTGCGAAAGAAAAGTTAACCTTCCCCATGTAAAAAAAGGTTATGGTTATGGCTGCAGCAAAGATAAAGCAGAAGCAATCGTTATATCGATTGCAGAGGCCATTGAGCATTACTGTGTTCTCAACGAGCAGGAAAACCTACTTATTAAAAGTTCGTTCAAAAAGCTTGGCAAAAGAGCAGTCAACCCCGCATTGTTCTCATCATTTACCGAAAAACAGCTCAATAAAGTAGAATTTAAAAATTTTCGTTTCGATGAAAATACCATATTCAATTGGATAAAAGCGCACACACTGCCTGAAAAAGAAGAGGTTTTTATCCCTGCCCAGCTCGTTTGGGCAAACTACGATACCCAAACTCGAGGCGAACCCGTAATTAGAATCCCTATAAGCACAGGCGCAGCCTGTGGTCCTGACGTTAGCTTTGCTCTTTACCGGGGAATTTTAGAAACAATAGAAAGAGATAATTACATGATTAGTTACCTGAACAAGCTTAAGCCTCCTCTTATTAAATTTCCTTCATCGGGCTACCTTAACGATTTCAAAAAAAGAATAGAGAGGTATAACCTCAAACTTTACGTGGTAGAAACCACGCTTGATTTTGATACTGTTTCCACAGTTGCTATAATCCTGGATTATTCTGGTATGGGACCAGCAGTGTCAGTCGGCTTAGGATCATCTCTTAATCCCACAAAGGCAATTACCGGCGCTACGCTTGAAGCAGTCAGGAGACATATTGCTTCTCGAGATCACTTCTTCAGGACTAAAAGAGTTCTGTCTCCTCCTAAAGATACTACAGACTATTTTATCGAACAAAAACTTATCTATTGGTCTGCGCCTCATATGCACTCAATAATAAAACCATTTATATCCGGTCCAAAGAAGAATTTTGGGGCTTTAAAAGACAGGTCGCAAAGCAACAACCAAAACAACTTCCAAGTTCTTGCCAATCAGCTAAAAGCAAAAGGCTATCATGTTTTTTTCGTCGATTTGGCAACTGGTCCAATAACAAAAACGGGATTATCAGTCGTCAAAGTTCTAATCCCCGAACTTCTACCTCTCTATCATGACGAAAGATACCCTTATAAAAATAACGAAAGGCTCTACAATGTCCCTATAAAACTTCAAATGCGAAAGGCAAGGATTAAAGAGGAGGAAATCGAGGCTTCACACCCGTTCTAAAACATGTTTAAAAGCTATTCAAGGTTAAACTTTATAGAAATGCAAAGGCCACAAATATCTACAAGTGACCTAGGAAAAGCCATGGTTTCCCGCAGATCATACCGCGATTTTTCAAAAAAACCGGTTTCACTTAATGAACTTTCCAAACTCCTCTATTTTTCAGCCGGCATTACCTACTGGGGAAACAGTAAAGACATTGTCACAACCAGAAGAACCTACCCTTCTGCCGGAGCAAAATATCCTTTAGAAATTTATCCCTTGATTCTGCAAGAATCCAACCTCAAAAGAGGCCTTTATCATTACAACGTCATTGAGCACTCCCTGGAAATTCTTCTTAATCAATTAACGCCGCCGGATACAAAAAATATCTGGATGAGCCAGAAATGGTTTAGAAAATCATCAATTATCCTGATAATTACAGCAGTCCTCGGAAGAATTACCCAAAAATACGGTGAAAAAGGCATAGGTTATTCACTAATCGAGGCTGGACATTTGGGTCAAAATGTATACCTAATAGCAAATCAAATGGGCATCGGCTGTTCGGCAATCGGCGAATTTAGAGAAGATGGAATAATAAAACTTCTGGATATAAACCCGGACGAAGAAATTCCTGTTTACTACCTGGCACTGGGTAATTAAAACTTGCCACCTCTGTTATAATTTACACCATTCATGGTAATGGAAAGGGCAAACCGAATAGCCAGGGAAAGGCAGCAAGCTGCACAGGCAGCCGAAAGGGAGAGAATCGCAAAAGCAGAACGCGATGCCGAAGCAAGAGCACGTCAAAAAAGAGAGCAGCAGACAAGAGAAGAACAAATTCGCCAAACCAATCGTGAGAACGCCCGCAGGCTGATAGACCAAAGTGGTGTCCTTGGGCACTTGGAAGAGCTTAAGCAAAATATAAGAGCTGAGAAAAAGGATATCGTCATCGATCTTGACAGGGCGACAGTTACTCTTTTGTGGGGAAGATACCACATCACCAGCGCAGGCAAGATCGATTATTCATCATATACTCGCCTCAAAAATTATTCCCAAATTACGGTGGTATTTAACCTCGGCGACGAATCACTTTCAATCAATGGGCGAAAAATTGACGGGGAAACCTGGAAAAAAGATAAAGATCCTACTATCGATGCGCTCGCAGAAGCATATTTAAACCCAGATCGCGTGAATACTACCGAAAGTGCAGACAATGCACCCTCATACTCATCTTCTTCTGGAGGTGAATGCTGCCACAGTTAACCTGAAACCTCAACTTTTGTTCTACCTGCCAAATTTGATACTCATATTTTTACCGTCTGTATCAACCTCGATTGTACCCGATTCGTCATTGCGCAGAATCTTGATGCCTTTTGAGTTTAAAAAGTCTACAACTTCTTTATGTGGATGGCCAAAGCGGTTGTTTTTACCAACCTGAATAACCGCGATAGCAGGTCGGACCTGCTCTAGAATCTGGGAATTGGTTCCGGTTTTTGATCCGTGATGTGCTACCTTCAAAATCTGGCAAGGTTTGTCAACAACGGTTTGCAAAATCTCTTTTGGAATATCACCTGTCAAATAGGCACAAAATTTATCCCGAACGACCCTTAGAACAATCGAAGTTTCATTTAAATCACTTGGTAGATTGGCTTGCCATTCCGAAGCCTTGGCGAAGGATGGCCATAAAATATCTAAAGTCACTCGGTCGACCCTGAGTTTATCTCCTGCCTTTGGCTGATAAATCTTGGCTTTCTCACCATTAAGGGCTTTTTGCCACGTTTCAAAAAGTTCACTTTCATTTTTAATACCTGTCGTGGCAATCATCTCTACCTTGTATCTTGCCAAGACTTCAACCAATCCCTCCATATGATCCCTTTGCGGATGGGTTAGAATGACCAATTCCAAAGTTCTGTCCCAGAAAGGCATTTTTGTGCCCAGACAGTCGACAATTTTGTTTCCGGGCCCACCGTCAACCACAATTTGTCGACCGCCGGGCGTAATTATCAAAAGCCCGTCACCCTGCCCGACGTCGCAGGCGATGATTCTAAGCTTGCCAAAAGATAGAGCCTGAAATATCAAGAGAAGACCCATGCCTATAAAAATAATCGCCAAGGTCGCCAGGATTTTGCTTTTTTGATCCGACATTTCTGAATTTCTAAGTGCTCTAATTGACCTAATTTCTAAATAAATACCAAGTTCCGAATTCTGATTTGGTAATTTGAGTATTGGGGCTTATTTAGGTTAATTAGAAATTAGAATAATTAGGTTAATTTCCTCCTCCCCCATATCCACATCAGTGCAATAATCGCCGGATACCATCCTAAGGCCATCACCAAACTCCCCTTTCCCAAACTAATCTGATCGATGGGAACTTTGGAAAAAATCTCCACGACTTTTACGAAGAAAAATGCCGGTACATAAGCAAGATAGGCAAAAACTGCGCCAAGCGGCAAAAAGACCAAGCTGGCAAAAGCCGTTAAAAACCCCAGTATCATCACCGGAAAAACCGCTTCTATCACCAAAATATTGGCCAAAGGCGCAAGCGGCCAAATTCTGCCAAAATGGAAAAGAATAATAGGCGCCGTAAAAAGATAAGCAGAAACGGCAATTGCGGCATTGCTAACGAAAAGTGTACCAAGTGCATCAAGAGTACCACGGGTATCAAGAGCTTTTTTGCGAGGGGTGACGTTCATGTTCTCCCCCTTTGGTACTTTTGGTACCTTTGATACTTTTGATACCTTTTGCAGTTGCTGTCCCAACGTCATAATCCCTAAACTGGCCGCAAACGTCAGCTGGAAAGAAACTTCCAGAATCGAATGGGGCCAAATAAAGGCGATTAACAAAGCGGCCAAAACCAGATTCCAAACCGGCCAGACTTCGCGTCCGAAATAAATTGCCATGGCCGACGCCAAAACCATAATTGAAGCCCGCATTACCGGCGGCTCCAGGCCTGCCAAAAACGCATAGAAAATAACAGCCAGTGTGGCCAATACCAAGCTTTTTCTTCTGCCCAAAAACTTGGAAAGCGACAAAAATACTCCGGCAACCAGCATCAGATTCTGGCCGGAAACAACAACCACATGAATGGTCCCGGTCTTCACAAGCTGATCACGAAAATTTTGGCTTATTGAATCAATTCCCAAAACTGTTCCCCCAATCAAAGTCGCTTCGCGCGCAGGCAAAAGTTTCTGGAAATTGCCGTTTATTTTTTGGCGCATCCGCGCAAGATAAAACGCCAGTCCCTTCTCCTCACCAACCACCTCTATCTTGGGAAAATAGATCCTGCCCTCATCATCAACTACTCCTTCAATGATCAATTTTTGGCCGACAGTATACTTGGGGAAAAGATCGGTAATTATTCTTACTTGACCAACTTCAATGGTTTGAAACCGGTATGAAATCACAGGCTCACTCTTAATCTTGAAAGCAAATTTAACTTCGGTGTTTTTGGGCAAAACTGCCTGATTTTGATCTTTTAAAAACCAGGCGACTCGCAAAGCCACCGCGCAGACCAAAATTATTGCCGCCAAAATGTTCAAATACTTAGTCACTGCTTGGTAACTAATTTACAAAATAAAAGCGAACGAAGTTCGCCACAATAATTTTGAATTTTGAATTTTGCATTTTGAATTTATAGGGTTATCAATTCTTTGATTTTGTCGAATACTGATCTGGTAAATCACCTTTTTAGTCAAAAGGTCCTCTAAAGCGCTGTAAGGCCTCGAGGCGATGATTTTTCCGGCAGTCACCGGTCCAACTCCTGGCAGCTTGTCCAGTTCCGTCTCTGATGCCGTGTTTATATTGATTAGCTGATCCACCGATTCACCGGCTATCTGACTCACCGACCCCCCGGTGCTCTGACCAACCGACTCACCGACTCTCGGTATATAGACTTTCTGCCCGTCTGCAACTTTGGCTGCCAGGTTTATTCTCGATCCGTCCGCCTGACTCATCAGCCCGCCTGCAGCCGCCACCGCATCCGTCACCCTCGCGCCGGACGCAAGTCGGTAAACCCCGGGTTTGCCAACTGCTCCATCCACATGCACCACTATTTCAGCCTTATCGGTCTCTTCGCCACTGGCAATAATCTCCACCTCCGACGAGGACGAACCCTGTCGAAATAAAAACAAGCCGCCTCCTAAAGCCAAAAGAAAAATTCCGCCGAAGAAGAGAGTGAGGATAAAAATTCTTAAACGCTGATTCTGCCAGAAAGAATCTGCGCCCGGTAGACTTTCAGCCATTTTTTAAAGGCAGAAATAAGTGACAACGCACCGCGCCTTGCCAACTCTTTGTTGACTATACCACCGTGGTGCGGATATTTAAATAAGCGCCTGTTGACGCTGGAAAAGCCGTGCGCGTAATGGCAAAGTTCGTGGGCTATCGTATAGTGGACCACTTCAGCGGGCACACTTTCCTTGGCAAACATTGAGGTAATAGTGATAATGCTCTTTTGAGGATTTTCCCGCTTTTTAAGCACCCCAAGTGACTTAAGTAACTTAACTCCTTTCGGCTTGATCAGCCGAATCGACCCAAACCGATACTTGGCTTCCCTGCCGAATTTAATTTCGATTGGATTAGTGACTACAACATCGGAAAAATATTTTTTAAGAAGATAATCAAGCTGTTTCTTTAGCCAGCGGTCGCCTCTCACTAGCTTATTTTACTATCTTGGAGTTTCTACGGGAAGCGTCAAGAAATTTTCGGCTATATAAGCGCCGCGTGCAACGCCAACAGGCACATACTCGCCGCTTTGGGTTCTTTGAAAGAGAGGCACAGCATCTGCTTTAAACCAAATACCATACGGTTCACCATCCGGACCCTCGGAATGCCCAACCGCAGAATCGCCTGGATAAGTGGCACCCCACCATTCTTTCCCGTTAACTAGGTATGTTCTCAGCGTGATCCCGACTAAATCTCCGCCTGCTGAAGGCTCGCTTCTCACAGGAATTTCGCCGTTACCAAAATCTTCGGTTAAAAACTGTTTCAAAACCTGCGGCTCAACGGGCGTATCATACAGTTTCCCTGGTCCCTGATAATCCCGCTCGCTGGGTATATCGATTGATCGAATTCCCCGCCAAACCCTGACCGGTGCATCTTCTATATGAAATACTCCTGTTTCTGCTGCGCCAAAAAGAGTTATGCCTGTGATGGAACCAAACAAAACAAGCTTCCTCAGCGCTGAAGCGGATCTATTATGATCTGCCGCTTCGGTGCGCTTGGGAGTGTAATCGTATCTGTGGATTCTGCTTCTCTCCATAACCTATAGTGTAACAAACTTGGGCTTAAAAATCAAGGGCTGATTATACTTCAAGATTGATTAGTTTTTTGGGAACCTTTCAAGCAAAAATTCTATGACAAAATTTATTAAACGATCGCTGACAAATATTACCCGCTTTATTTTCTTTCCGTCCAGATGCTTTGTCACTTTGGGCAGCGCAAGTGCTAACTCCTTAGCCTTATTTTCACTTATACCTCGCTCAACAGTAATTTTGTCACGAACCCTTCCATTAACCTCAACTACTAGCACTACCCTCTCAGCAGTTGCCAGTTTGGGGTCAAACTTCGGCCACGGAGCAAGGTGGATGGAAGCAAATTTTCCATTTTCCATTTTCCATTTTCCATTTATTTTCGAGCTTTGCGAGAAAACAAGCTCTCTTATTTTAGAATTTTCGATTTTAGCGTTTGGAATTTGTTTCGGATTTGGAATTTCGTGCTTCGGATTTCCGAAGAATTGTTGCCATAATTCTTCGGTCATGTGCGGCGCAAATGGAGCCAAGAGAAGAAGTAAGATTTCTACTTCTTCTCTAGTTGGTAGTTTGTAGTTCGTAGTTTGTAGTTTTTTGTTTTTGCTATTTTTACTACCCACTACGCGCGCCTCCAGCGCGTTCACCCACTCCATCAGCGCGGCAATCGCCGTATTGTAATCAAGCGATTCAATATCCTCCGTGACCCTTTTTATCGTCTTATGCATCAAATGTAGGTGAGTCGGTGTTTCGGTGAGCCTGCCTGCCGGCAAGGCAGGTCGGTGTTTCTGTGAGTCGGTGTTTCTGATTCTCTGATTCACCGGTTCACTGGCCTTCTGACCCACTGATTCGCTGACCCACTGATTCGCTGACCCTTGAGCGAGTCGCCAGACACGCTTCAAAAACCGGCTCATTCCTTCAATGCCGCTGTCCCTAAAATCTCCGCCTTGAGTGAAGCGTCCGCAAAACATTAAATAGCAACGCAATGTGTCCGCACCATACTCTTCAATGTACCGATCCGGTGTTACCACATTTCCTTTAGACTTACTCATTTTGGCTCCGTCTTTTATGAGTAGTCCGTTAGTCCTGAATTTCACAAACGGTTCATCAAAGTCAACTAAACCCAGGTCATAAAAGGCTTTCGTCACAAAACGTGCGTACAATAGGTGCAAAACCGCATGCTCTGCTCCGCCGATATACATGTTTACCGGCAGCCATTTCCGAACTCGCTCAGGCGTCCAAGCGTGCCTGTCGTCATCAATTGAGGTATAGCGCAGAAAGTACCAAGCACTGTCCAAAAAAGTGTCAGAAACATCCGTTTCCCGTCTTGCCTCAGACCCACACTCTGGACAGCTTGTCCTGACGAAGGAAGGCTCTTGGGCAAGCGGCGAAACACCTTTTCCCGTCGGCTTAAAATCTTTGATATAAGGCAACTCAACCGGTAGATCCTCCTCAGGCACCGGATACCAGCCAGCCGAATTCCAATCCGCAGAATTTTTAATTTTAAATTTTAAATTTTCATTGGAAATTCCCATTCCCTTATACCGACTCTTAGCTTCGTCTGTAGTAAACCATGATTTACCTGCTCTACGGCACGAATCACAAAATATCATAGGAATGGGTGGTCCCCAGTATCTTTGTCTGGAAATTATCCAGTCTCTTAAATGCCAAGTAGCTTTTTCCGATCCAGAATGATGCATTTTAAGATATTTAATTATGCTTTGGATACCCATCCTTGATGTCATTCCGGAGAATTTCCCCGAATTCACAAGCACACCATAATCGCAAAAAGCACTCTGTGAAAAGTCCCAATCGAGGCGGGTGGCAGCAGCAGAAGGGGGATCCGTGACAGAACCCGCGGGGTGAATAACTGGCAGGATTACCAGTTCAAACTTCTTGGCAAATTCCCGGTCTCGTTGATCATGGGCAGGCACCCCCATTACCGCCCCGGTCCCGTAAGTAGCCAAAACATAATCTGCAATAAAAACAGGTACCTTTTTGCCGTTGATCGGATTAATTGCGTGAAATCCGGTCTTAATACCAGTTTTCACCGGTTGTTTAACTTGACCAATTCTCTCTTCTTCGCTTTTTTCCAGACTATCGGAAACGTATCTTTGAATTTGTTGCCTTAATAATCCTTTCGACTTACCGATTATTGTTGTCACTAAAGGATGCTCGGGTGCCAAAGCTAAATATGTAACCCCAAAAATAGTATCCGCTCTAGTCGTGAACACAGGTATCAAAGTATTCCTTTCTACATCGCAAGGAAACAATATTTCGACACCTTCGGATTTTCCAAGCCAATTACGCTGAGCTATTTTTACTTTTTCACTCCAATCAATTTTGTCTAAACCGTCTAAAAGCCTTTGAGCATATTTGGTAATTCTAAAGAACCATTGCGCAAGTTCTTTTTTCACCACGAGTGTCCCGCAACGCTCACAAACAGAAATAGTTTCTAGTGACTGGTGCCTAGTGGCTAGTTTCGGACTCCGAACTCGCTTGGCAACCACTTGCTCGTCTGCCAGAACCGTTAAACAATGTGGGCACCAGTTGACAGCGCTTTTAGCTTTGTAAGCCAACCCCGCTTTAAACAATTGAACAAAGATCCACTGAGTCCATTTGTAATAGTTTGATTTATATGTTTCTAGTTTGTTAGTCCAACTAAAACCATTTCCGATAGCATGCAGCTGTCTGTAAAAATTCATTTCTGTCCTTTTGGCAACCTCCACCGGATGTTGACCTATCTTAAGAGCATAATTCTCGCTGTGAATCCCAAAACCATCAAGACCAATAGGTTCAAACACATCAAAGCCTCGCATCCTCATATACCGCCCGTATATGTCAGAACCGCAGAATGCATACATGTTGCCGACGTGTAGGCCCTCCGCAGAAGGATACGGAAACATCATTAGGTTATAAAACGGCTTGCCCTGAGTTTTACCGAAGGGCCTTTTAGCAGACTTAAGATCAGGTTCGTAAACGCCGGTTTGTTCCCAAACACCCTGCCAGTACGACTCGATGACCTTATGGTCATACTCTTGTTTACCCTGAAGGTTCACCCTGAAGGGCCACTT
>CAZLVB010000023.1:0-11601 GCA_964562855.1 uncultured Gammaproteobacteria bacterium
AGCAAATGTACCACAAGTATCACACGCTTAAATCCCCTCGTCGCAATTTTTTTTTGATTATGGAGTTGGCGTCTTTGAACTTTCCGAAAAATCTTAGGGAAACGGAAACTGACCGAAGAGAATTTCCGAGGGCCCTGAGATTTTTTGGATTAGTTTCAACAGCCAACGAAATTCTCGATAAAAAAATTTGCGACAAAAAAGACTTTTTTATTTTTTAAAAAATTACAATTTTATCAACTGCCCGAACTTTACCCGAACGTTATAATAATTTAAAAAACCCCAACAAAACCCGTCATGTATACAAAAATTACCCCGATTTTAGCCTTTTTCGGGTAAAAATAAATCACTATTGACACATTTTAGAGACCATTCATAGAATGAGTCCTGTTTACTGACATGGAAAACCTTTCGCAAACTTTTGGCAAAAAACTCCTGCCAATTGCTTCCGCCGGTATTTTGTTGTTTGCAGCCTCAAATGTTCTGGCGCAAACAAATACCCCAAGCTTAAAAATAGTAACCCCGCAAGAAGGACAAACTATATATGGTAATAAAGTACCGATTCTTGTCTCTGTAGAGAATTTTGAAATTATTGACTATCAGGTCAATAAAGTTAAGACCGCAGGGCAAGGACACGTCCATCTTTGGCTGGACGACAATAATCCCACACGCGAATCGGCTGTTAAATTGACAAAAGAAGACTTCACCTTTAGCGATGTCCCGGAAGGCAACCATAATCTTCGCGCAGAACTTGTCGCAAATGACCACTCTTCTCTAACGCCGCCGCAGGTTGTTACTGTCAATTTTAAAAACGCCCCGGTTCCGCAATCCTCACCTGCCGCTGCATCGGGATTCGACAGAAATACGGCATTAGTCATCTTTGTAGTTGTTGCCCTAGTTATTGCAGCTGCCTGGTGGTACACGAAAGAGGAAGAGGAACCGGAAAAAGAAGTGAAAAGTCAAAGTGGAAAGTCAAAGCCAAAGGCTAACAAGAGAAAAACAACCGGGAAAAAGACGCCGAGAAGAAGACGCTAAACCTTAACAATCGAATATTTTAAAACAGAAGCCCATCGCGTTTGACGTGGGCTTTTGTTTTGTAAAAGTCAAAAAATATCGGTTTGGCATTTTTAAAACATGACGAAGCGGGCTGTGTTATTAAAATATCACGAATTAGCAAAACCAATATTGCCCGCGGAGGCATGAGTGAGACGGAAAAAACTTACTAACTTAAAAAAATGTTGGTCGAACGTTTTTAAAAATGTCAAACAAAAAAATTGTATTAAAAAGATCAAGACGACACTTTGACTTCACTCAGGGTGTCGCTCAACATTAGACATGTCTATCTGCAACATGCGAGGCACCCCATGAGGAGGGCTTTGTAGCCACCTTGAAGCCGTTTGCCCGAATCATCCCCACAATTTCGGCAATCATCGCCCTTGTTTCACCATTTGGGCCAATATCAACATGAATTTCCAGATTAATTCCCTCTGAACTGTCAATTTTCGACTCTTTTTCCAAAAGCCCTATCTGGGCAAATTCAGCGACCAGTTTCTCGGCCAACGCTAAAGAGATAAATGCTTCCTGCCAGATACGCTGTCTCATGGAATACAAATTGGCTATTTTCTGTCTTCCCCAAAAATAAACGCCCCCTCTGCCCTTTTTATGGACAATTATTGCCGAAACAAAATCGCTAGTACCATTCTGCGCCTCTGAATCGGTTCCGATAATAACTTCATAAGAACCTTTTGGGTCGGTCCCAATAAAGGCTACTGCCTTCGAAATTGTCTCCTGCCAGCTTAAAGGACCATAGGTCGGACTGTTGTACGTTTGAGGAACTACGCTAAGAGTCCTGTTCATGTTAGTGCTGATTTTAGCCGATTTAAGTTCAAAAAACAACCAAACCAAAACCAAAGAGGTGAGTTTGAGCAAAATCAAATACATGACGACGCCAGCTCAGTCAGCAAAACGGACCAATACGAAATTTATAGCTGGCGGAGGCATGAGCGAGGCGGAAATAAAGTAACGAATTTGTATTGAGGTTGGCCAAGCTTTATTTGATTGCGAAAAACGAACCTCCAAACGAAAAAAAGACCCCACAAGCGCTTAGGGGTCTTTAATATACTAGCCAGTACCTTAACTGAAAGGGCTTTAGACCAAATAAATTGAGGTCTAATTCAATCTTCACAAAGCGCAGGCTAGCTGTCAAGAGGTATTTTTCACAGGATGCTTGTATAATAGAAATATGCTTAAAGCGCAGCCTTTGGCTAATGCTTTTGCCCTTGCCTCTATCGTCTTTTATGCCTGTTTATACTTATTGAAGCTTGTAGCCCCTCCGTTTTTCAAATTAATCCTGAACAGTCAGTTTTTAGGAGCCCCAATCGCCTCACAAGTTCCTAATTTAAACATTGCCAACTTTCTAGGAGCTCTGATTGCCGTAGGCGCGGTCTCCTGGATCGCAGGCTACTTAATTGCCAGCTTTTACAACAAATTCAGCGCTTAACCGACCCGGCGTTTTCAATAAATTCTGCTACTTTTATTCCCATAAATAGATTACCGTTTTTATTAAAATGTCCGTCGGCTTTCAAGTGCAAATCACCGTTCTCTTTCATCCATGAAATCGCATCCAGCCTCGGATCATAAAATAAAATACCGAGATCTACAGCGATTTTTGCCAAAACTTCATTAATTTCATAAGGAGAAGAATTTTGAGGATCAAGATTGTACGTCTTTTGTAAAATCTCCCAATCGCTCGGCAAAACTTGGGCTCTGGGAATGTTGATGGTGATCATGAATTTAGCTTCATGATCTTTGGCTTGCTTACCCATGTCAAAAATAAGTGCTTTCACCAATTTCCAGCCGCCTGCAACCTCGGAAGGTGGGTTTTTCTGTGAAGCTATGACCTCAAACGGCCCCTGCACAAGCTGTGCATCCGAAAGAAAAAACTTTTCTTCCTTGGAAAAACCTAAAATTTTAGTTCTGACCTTATCCACCGCTCTTTTGGCTATGACGTTTGATGAGGCTGCTCTAATTATTAAATGATAGGTATAAGTTTGTCTGGCAAGCTTGCCTAAAAAATTACCCCCTGCACGCTGGGCATTCGTTATTACTTCGATTTGATTATCCTTAATTCTTACTAGTTTGTTCTTATAAGTATCACCGACATCATTTGGCGAAAAGGCCAAGATCACCAAATCAGGCGCAAATTGCCAGACTTTTTCCCGCAATGTCAGCCATTGCTGATCTGTGCCGTAGCCGCTAACTCCAAAATTGTAAGTTTCCACCTTCGAACCTGATCCTTCGCTCAATTTTTTAGTCATCACCTTCTGCCAGGTATCAGCAAGAGCAACCTGCAAGGCCTCTTCCTGAGAATCACCCAAAACTGCAATTCTAAAAACACCTTCTGCCTTTTCCTTGTAAAATTCGCTATCTCTAAAACCATGAGAATTAATAGAAATCTCATTGTCAAATTCGCTGCTGGTATGCCGGAAAACAACATTTTTCTTATTCTCGTGAAGAAAGTCCGATGAAGATTGGAGTTTTGCTAGATTTTCTGGCGCTGGAATAAATATTTTTAGCAATATCTCAAAAATGACTGCCGCAACGCCAACGGCCAAAAGAGCCAAGCCTAATTTAAATGCAAAATTCCGCACAGCTGTATTTGATGATTTTTGCTATTGTAGCAAAATATCTACTTTGATAGAATCACAAAAATGTCCGAAACTATTAATCCTAACCGTATATCGCAAAAACAATTACAAAAAATTTGGGCGCAGGTTCCCGCCGACTATTACGATGAGGGCATCAAGAAAAATATACTCCAAAAAATCTGGCACGGACAAAAATTGGCTAAGATTTTAAAAATATTACCCAAGGATGCCAAAACAATATTAGACGTTGGCTGTTCAAGTGGTGTATTAACTGCACAAATCGCCAAGGTCTTGCCTAAAAGTAAAATCACCGGCCTTGATAGTTACACTAAAGCCATCACTTTCGCCCGCTCAAAATATCCACAAATCGCATTCATTGTTGCCGACGCCCACAAACTTCCTTTTAAAAATAATTCCTTCGATTTAATAATTTGTACCGAAACCCTAGAACACGTAATCGACCCGAAAAAAGTACTTTCAGAAATGCGAAGAGTCTTAAAAAAACATGGCCTTGCAATTATTTCGATGGATTCTGGTAGTCTGCTCTTTAGATCAGTCTGGTATTTCTGGACAAAGACTAAAGGAAAAGTCTGGCACAATGCCCATCTTCATGAATTTAATGCCCGCCTACTTGAGGATCTCATTAAAAAATCTGGCTTCAAAATCAAAAAAAAGCTCCCTTCGCATCTGGGCATGGCCGTGACTTTTCTGGCCAGGAATTAGTTTGAAAGAAGCGACTCACGCCTAAGCGCGCCAGGATTCTTAACAGTAATCAATCTGCCTTTGTATGAGATTAGGCCCTTATTTTCAATTTTTTTGATTTCTATACTGACGGTTTCTCTTGTTACCCCTATCATCGAAGCTATATCAGAATGAGTAAGGGGAACCTCAATAACCACCTTGCTGTCAACTTTTCGACCGAATCGATCGGCGCAAATTGTAATAATTGAGGCTACTTTGGCGTAAGCATTGCCAAAAACCATGTACTCCATTCTTTTCAAAAGACCGCCAAGCCTAACAAGAATTTTACTGGTAAGCTCAAAGAGAACATCTGAATTACTTTTAACAAATTCTAAAAATTTGTCTTGAGGAACTCTCAAAAGTTCAACGTTTGTCATTGCCTCTAAATAATAATCGGTACGAACATTATTAATTGCCCACATTATGGGGAAAAAATCGCCCGGTTTGAAAATAATTAACGTAAGCTCTTCACCCTTTTTGGAAACTGCATAAAGACGGGCAAAGCCTTTTGACAGGAAATAAACACCAGTAGGGGTATCTTCGGCCCTTAAAATAGTTTCTCCCTTTTTATAATGGAGTTGTCTAAAATCTTTGAAGAAAAGCTCAATTTGCGACCGTGGGGTTTTCCTCACGCGCCAATTTTACCACCAAATGTTTATTTTTGTAATCAATCTAACAAAATAGATGTAATTTAGATTACTGCAGAAAGCTCCAAATAAGTTACCATTGTCTCCCCCTCTCTCCGCGAATTTTCGGGAAAAGGGTGATAAATGTAATAAATCCAACATGATTAATGTAATTTTGTTTACTGAAGATTTTCACAAATTAAGCTATATAAGGAGCAGCTGCCACCCTTATGTTCTAGGAAGGAGGTGAAAAAATGAAAAGTTTAGCTCAAAGCGATCTCTGGCGATTTGATCAAGTGGTCAAATCAAAGCCGACAATTTCCAATGGAAACTCACGCGTTCTTGGCAGATTTCGTCAAATCTTTCCCTTAACCTTGTTTCCCGACCAGCTAATAGTTGAGGAACTGCGCATTGTTTGGGTAAGAAGAAACGGCCCATGGGCAAATGAGGTTATTTCGATTATGGCAACCGACATTGCTTGTGTTAATGCCGCATCTGGCCCATTTATTGGTCACGTGCATATCAAAAGCCTGACTGGTGGCCCGGAAATTTCGGTTGATAACCTGACAAGACAAAACGTCTATAAGATTCGCTCTCTTGTGGAAGGAATCGCTTTGGCTTCCAGGGAAGGTCTCCAAATCGAAACTGACGACTTGGAAACTGAACGTCAAAATCTTTACGAAGCGGGCTCAATCCGCTAGTAACAAGATAACAATTGTCTTTTATGAGGTGTAAGACGCTAGATATCCTTTGAAAAATTACCCTGCAACTTCCAAAACTTTCTTAATAATTTCCTTTGCCGAAATTCCCTCGTAATCCAAAAGCTCCAGCATCTTGCCGCTTCTTGGCATTTTGTAAACCGCAAGCTTGTGAACCTGCACACGGCCATTACTTAGGGGTCCGACCCCTTTAGGGGTCCGACCCCTATTGTCAGTAAAGACGTTCAAAACAGCATCCCCTAACCCGCCTTCCGGGTAGTGATCTTCGACGGTAATTACCAGATTATTAGTTTCACCAGCTGCTTTTCTTAAACCAACTTCGTCAATCGGCTTAATTGAATAAGCGTCAATTACACGTACGTTTATTTTCTTTTTACTAAGCTCTTCTGCCGCGGCAACTGCCTCAATTAAAGCCACTCCGCAGGCAACGATTGTCAACCGGTCATCTTTACTGGACTTCACAACCTTGCTGCCACCAACTTCAAACTTCTCGCTTTCCTTATATATAACAGGTGTTGCCGGCCGATTAGTCCTAATGTAATAAATACCCTGATTTTGTTTAGCTACCTGCACTAGTTTCCAAGTTGCCACTCCGTCTCCCGGACATAAAACTACAGAGCCGAAAACTGCCCTAAACTGGGCAAAATCCTCAAGTCCCATCTGGCTCGGTCCGTCTTCTCCAATCGACACACCGGCATGACTTCCTACAAACTTTACATTCGCTCCGCCGTAAGCCCCCATTCTTATCTGGTCAAAGGCTCTGGTAAAAAACGTCGCAAAGGTTGAAACAAAAGGAATTCTGCCGCGCTTGGCCATACCAATTGCCGCCCCGACCATGTTTTGCTCGGCAATGAACATCTCAAAAAATCTATCTGGAAACTTCTCTTTAAAAATCTCCGAAAAGGTTGAATTCTTAACCTCTGCATCAAGACTGACGATACGATGATCTATCTCTCCCAAAGCCGCCAGCGCTTCCCCGAAAGCTTTCCTCGTGGCAATCTCATCACCAAGTTTATAGGAGGAAATTATACTTTTGATGCCTTTGGTACCCGTGGTACTTTTGGTACCTTTTGCATTGATAGGCTTCGCAACTTTACCTCTTAATCTCAAGTCGACATCACCTAATTCCTCCACCGCTTTTTCAAATTCGTCCTGCCTCAATGCCTTACCATGCCAGCCTTCCTTGTTTTCCAGAAACGAAACCCCCTTTCCTTTGACGGTTTTGGCAATTATCATTAACGGTTTTCTCCCTCTGTTACCCACTCTATTGAATGCTTTATCGATTTGCGCGAAATCGTGCCCGTCGATTACACTAGCTTCCCAGCCAAACGCCTCGACACGCTTTCTATAAGTGTCCGTATCCCAACCAAACATAGTCGGACCGCTCTGTCCCAGTCTGTTGACATCGATAATTCCCACCAAATTTCCCAATTTATAATAGGAAGCAAGCTCGCAAGCTTCCCACACCGAACCTTCAGCCGTCTCCGAATCCCCCATCAGTACATAGACAATGGGCAATTTGCCATTTATTTTCAAACTTGATTTTTTATTCTTAAATTTATTGGAGATTGGAGATTGGAAATTGGAAATTTGAGCCCGAAGCGCCAGTGCCATTCCTACCCCAATCGAAAGACCCTGGCCTAGTGAACCTGTGGCAGCCTCAGCAAATCTAAAGTTTTTAGTCGGATGGCCTTCCAGATCACTACCGAACTGACGGTATTTCTCAAGCTCCTTGGCATCAATTGCACCGGCCGCGGCATAAAGAGCGTAAATCAAAGGCGAAACATGCCCTTTGGAAAAGATTACCCTGTCGTTTATTAAACTGTCCGGATTTTTAAAGTCGAACATTAACTTATCGAAAAAAAGTGCAACCATAACATCCGCAGCCGAAAGCGATGAGGTCGGATGCCCGCTTCCGGCGGCAGTTGTCATCTTTAAAATAAAATAGCGGACAAGTTTCGCCAGTTCCTCTAATCTTCCAAGATCGGCCATGCCACAAGAATATCACAAGCTTATTTAAAGTTATAGAAGCCAATAGATTAGCTAATTTGGGTAGAGGCAATCAAGAATGTTGCCGTCATCGTCTCTCGAATCGCTATATTCCCAATCCTTACGACAATCGTAAACGACAGTGCGATCTATTCCCAAGATCCCTTTTTCATCTACAAATGGAAAATTCATATAAGCAAATCGGCTAGTGGGCGGATCCCCGATATTGTCTAAATCCACACCCTCATCTACTTTGCCGATTTCTGGGCTTGGTTTTGGGTTTCTGCATTTATATTCAACATAAAACTGTGGGCTCTTATCTAGGGGGTCTGACTCAGTGGGTTTATCAAAACAGACTTCCCTTATTACTCCTCGCGTCTGGTCTATAGTCCATGCGTTAATTCTTTCTCTCATTCAGGCAACCAGCGATAATTGATGAATATTTGGGCGATTTGCCTCGGTGGGGTCAATCCCTGCAAGTTCAAATGCCGTAACTCTCAAGGAGTCGGGATGCCCGCTTAAAAATCCGTGAGAAGCCCCTTGAAGCACATACGTCTTACCCAACGGTATTCCCTTAATCACAGGATCAGAAGAACTGACAGTCGAAGTTATTTTCAGATCCCCTGATGCTACTGCCGAAAGCAGTAGCGGAATCTTTTCGGCAATTTCGGCAACTTCGTATTCATCCTGTGTATTAAAAGGATGCGTAATCAGATAAACTGTCTCAACTGCCTTATTAACCCATGTCGGCCAAGGGCCTCCGTCTAGAATCAAATGATCTACACTTGCTACAAATTCATCTGGATTCTCGGCAAACGCTCCCATCCACTGGTAAACTCCCAAACTGTGTCCTTTGCCTTTGACTCTACGGCCGTTCGCTTTTGCTTCTTCGCCAGCTTTCTTTAAAAGTTTTTTTCCAACCTCTTTTGGTGAGCCGATATTGATTCCCCACGGTAGAGAAACAGGTCTGTAGCCACTGCGCCCAAAAAATTTAAAGGTGTCATGATAATGTAAAACCGTTGAAAGCAGACCGCCTTGAGTAATAACTGTTTCACCCCTTCCGTGAGGCACGCCCATGCCATAATAGACCGGGTCGATCTGCAGTCTGGCCCACTCCCTTAAACCTTTTCTAAAATCCCCTAAAACACTTTTAACATCGTTAAAAACATCGACAGGATTAGCAAACATTAAGTCCGCCGCCATTTCATTGGTTGTGGCGACAATTTTGGGGAAGTTTGGAGTGTAGTTTGGCTGCTCTAACTTGAAAGGGCTGTGGCCGTTTATCGCAAAATTGGCGCCCGTTGGGGCTTCTTTTGGCACTTTGTCCTGTGGACAGCTCTGAATACATTCTAGGCACTACCTGAACAAGCTGTCAAGCTCAGAAAGAAACTAAATCTAGGATTCTAGTAAACAGGCCTTGCTGAACATCCAAGAGCTGACCATTCTCTGCTGAAACTACCGTTTTCCTTTCTAAATCGACTGGCACCAATCCCAAAAACCTTTCACTTTTAACTCCCGTTATTAAAAACACAGGATTATCGTTAACTTGAGCCAGCTCGACACCCGCCCCGGCAGTAGTTACACTAGGTGTACTTTCACCTGGAGCCGACGACACTAGTGGCGCTACTTCTTCGACAACTCTGGTTAAAACTCCCGCGGCAATCATATTGGCAATCGCCTGGTCCGGCAAAACCGCTACGGCTTTTTCTCCGGCAGGAGTAGTCACAAATAGTTCTCCGGTCGCTGCATCGACGGACAGTGGAAAATTTGTCCTGACCTTCCTGCCGTTTTGCACAAATCCTACGTCGCCCCCGCTCAAAATTCTTACACCATTCCGACTTAATTCATCTTCCGTCTGTGCAAGAAGTTCTAGTTCGTCTCCCTCATTAAGTTCGACTTCTTCATTATTTTCATTTTTCACCCGGGTAACCACCTGCCCGTTTTCGGTCTTGATCTCTATTCTAAGATTGTCGAATCTGATTTTCGTTTCCTGTTTATCGTCTTCAATTCTGGTCTTAAACCTTCCTTGTTCATTACGAATTTCAACTCTAGTCTCAGTCGGTTTAGTTTCGATTCCTGTCCTCTGCTGATCAGTCTTCTGCTCGATCTTGACATTACTTGAACCGGAAGATGAAGAAGACCCCGATCCGGAGCTTCCACTGCTCGAGCCGCTTCCGCTAGAGTCAGATGATCCGGTATTGGAACTTCCAGACGAACTAATCCCTCCAGAGTCTCCTCCACCAGAATTGCTGCCGCTACGATCCTCCCCGCTATCGGAACTGGAAAGAACCTTACCAACCGCCTCTTTTTGCCTCTTTTCCTGGCTAATTGACAAGAAGGCAAAACTTCCCACGAGCATGAAAGCAATGATTAATAGAGGAAGGAAATGAACAAACCCTGCCTGCCGGCAGGCAGGTTCCTTTTTTGCCATATAACTTAACATTAAAGGAATTTTCCCTTTGTTGTCAAAAAAATGATATCAATATTTTGGAGGATTAGTGACTCAGAAGTTCTCGTTTCTTTCTTATCTCCTCAAATTTGGCGTCAACTATTTTTTGGCACTCACTGTCCGGGCAAACAGTTTCCTCATGAATAATAACAGAGCCCTTTTCGGTCTTCTCTTTCCATCTTCTGGAAAAAATTCTGACCTTGCCGCATCTGATACAAACTGTTTCCATATTTTTGGGAAAGAAAGCAATGCCAAATAATATCATTCTAGCCTGCGTTCAGTCAATTACTTTACAGCTCTGTTAAGATAGAAAAATATGAAGAAAGTCCCTTTTTTGATTGTCGCCATTCTGCTTTTATTAATTGCCCCATAAATCACCATAAGAAAAATTATGCTAAGATTTGAGCGATGAATCATTCACAATATTTAAAAGATATCGACGTATTCGATCAGTTAACCAAAAAGGAATTAAGAAGTGTTCATGAAGCAAGGGTCTGTAAGAATTTGGCAAGAGGTGAAATCGTTTCTGAACCAGGAAAATGTGATAATAAAGTCTACGTTGTCGAGCAAGGCCAAATAAGGTTGTACTATTTGGCCCAAGACGGAAGGGAACAAACTCTTGATATTCTTTCAAGTGGTGCCTTTTTTGGTGATATTGCCCTTGATTCAAGTGTCGAGGCGTACTGTGCTTTTGCTGCTGCAGAACAAGCTGGCACGATTGTTTGCATTTTAAAAAAGGATGACTTCTTTAAACTTGTGTCCAAAAGACCAAAACTGGCCTTAAAAATTATCTCCGATCTTGCCGCCAGACTATCTTATGCCCAGGAAAAAATCTCTAAACTTACTCTTGCCGACGCAAAAGCAAGACTTATATCAGAGTTATTTAGACTTGGAAAGAACTTCGGAACAGAAGATGAAAACTCAAATCAGTTAAAAAGAAGATTTACCCATGAACAGCTGGCAAACCTTATCGGGACTACCAGGGAAACCGTCACTAAAACCATCAAAGCAATTAATGACGATTGTCCCGGATGTATTGCCCAGGATAAAAATCATCATCTGGTAGTTAATAAACAAATGGTTCTTGAAGTAATCAAATCTTTGTGATCCCGCACACATCATTACCGTCTTTTAATTATTAGAATATACGCAAAATTATAATCAGGTAATCACAAATGAACTCAAAAGCAATTTTGGGGTTTATCGTAGTCGTTTCACTCATCATTTTGGGCTTCTTTTTGTTCAGAGGTTCAAGTTCTGACAATGAATCTTCGCAAAAATCTTCAACTTCCGCCTCAAAAGCTACAATTGCCGAAGGCAACCCTGCACCTGATTTCAGCCTTCAAACCTTAGATGGACAGACTGTTTCTCTAAAAGTACTGGAAGGCAAGGCTGTTTTTGTGGATTTTTGGGCAGCTTGGTGTCCATTTTGT
>CAZLVB010000024.1:0-9715 GCA_964562855.1 uncultured Gammaproteobacteria bacterium
CTAAATAATCTGACGAATGGAATAACTTAGGGATAGCGTATGAACATTTAAAAGATAAAAAACTATCGAATTTACAAGAAGCTATTGATTCTTTTGAAAAAATGACAATTTATGGCCCTACAAACGTATTTGGGTGGACAAACCTAGCAACTACTTTATCTGCTATAAAGAAATTTAGCGAAGCCGACAAAATAATGAAAAAAGTGCTTAAAGATTTCCCAAATGAATCTAGGACATGGCAATCTATGGCTATAATAGAAATTCATAGAGGAGATTTAAGCAACGCACTTAAATATGTAAACAAATCCATAACTATCGATTCCAAATCAAAGTCGTCTGTTATGAGCCATTTAATAAAAGCTGATATATGCTTAAACAAAAAATTGTTTGGACAAGCAAAAAAATCTATAGAAGAGGCTATAAGGATAAAACCAGATTCAATAAGAGCATGGGAGTTAAAAAATGAATTGGTTCATAGTTCTCAAAGACAAATAATAAGTAAGAAAATATTAGAAATACTCAAAAAGCATAATTTGCAGACAAAATTTAGAGTAGACTCAGTTCGTCTTTCAACAGATATAGAAAGTATTGAAGCGGGGAAAAATTTAGCTGCTCGCCGCTTCCTGAATTTTCTCAAAGATTTAAATATTGAATTGGAAAAATTTTATGCTTTCGGAGACAGTATCTCGGACATCCAAATGGCGCAAGAACTTTTTGATAACGGCCAAGATGTGACATTTATTTTCGTCGGCGGCAGGGAAATGTTGAAAGAAAAATATCCATTTGAAATCGTTTATCCCCAAAAACTTTTCGACGATGGAGTTGTTGAATTTATGTCCGCTAATAACGATTAAGCCTCTCTTGTTTACCAAGAATAAAAAAAGAAGATAGAATACGGTTATGTATTTTCGCACCGAGGGCGTGATTATCGGCCGCAGAAATTTTGGCGAAGCGGATAGAATTTTAACCATCTACACCAAAGATTTTGGTAAAATTTCGACACTTGCCAAGGGAGTCAGGCGACCAAGGTCCAGAAAAAGCGGTCATGTCGAACTGGGCAACTGGTGCAAAGTTTTTATCGCCCGTGGCAAAAATCTCGACCTTTTAACAGAAGTCGAGCTTAAACGTGCTTTTGGAATTGCCAATTTTTCTCAAAATACAGCCAATAAAATTTATCATCTTTTAGAACTCGTTAACAATTTGACTGCAGAAAAACAAAAAAATCCGGGTGTTTTTATTCTGCTTGTCAATTTTCTTAAAAAAATTACCAAAGAGGAAGATTTTAATCTTGTATCACTGGCTTTCAAAGTTAAACTGCTCTCCCTTCTCGGTTTTTTCTCGGCCAAAAATATCTCAAACGTTAAGGTTAAAAAAGTACTGGCGACTGTTGAAGACGAGGACTATGAAATTGTCAAACAAAAACTCAACCTGACCCAAAACAGTTATTTGAAACTTTTATCGTTTCTTGATAGCATGATTGAAAGTCTGATAGATACAAGACTCAAAACCAGCCGTTTTTTAAATGCCAAGTTCCAAACGTAATATTTACATTATCGCTGCAGCCAGTTTTCTGATATTAGTGGCCGCAATTTATTTTCTTTTTATTTTCCAAAAAAATCCTAAAAAAATAAAAGCCCAAGAGTCTTCCGGCGAAGTTGAGGAACTTTCGCAAATAGATTTAGCCAAGCGTCCTTACGTCACCCTAACCCCAACCGCAGATGGTGCCGAAATTATTATTTCTGTTGAGAATATGAGCAACTTTGACAGAATTGAGTATGAGTTGACTTATTTAGCCGATAATCCCACCGAAACCACCGCCAAAATTCAGCGCGGTGCAACCGGTACCGATGTTAACACTAAAGATCAAAAATATAAAAAATCGATTCTATTGGGTACGGCTTCTCGCGGAGTCAGAAGCCCAGACAGGGGGATCGCCGACGGCAAATTAACAATGCATCTATTTAGGGGCGACACCGAATTTCAGTCTGAAACATCTTGGGATTTGGTTAAAATTGGCGGTCGCGCAAGTACTCTGGAGGACAGAAACGGCAATATCAAAATCGAAGCTAATGGTTTAACCAAGGAATACTTGGCGATTTTGGCAGACACAATCGGGCTTCCGCCGGAATTTACCTTTGATGCCCAAAAAGTACAGCTACCGGTAATTGGCGTATTTTCGGTAGCAGGTGAATTCACAAGCGGTAAAGTTGAGATCAGAGTTACGCAAGCATCAAATCCTAAGCTTTTTTCCTATGATCATGTCGAAGGCAAATGGCAAGGGTTAGATTCAGATTTTGACTCCTCAGCAAAAACTGTTTCTGCAAAAATAAAGACCTTTGCCACATTCGCCACAGTTTCTCAATGACAACTTTAGACAAAATTGTATCTCTTGCGAAGCGAAGAGGCATATAGCCCTTATGAAGTCGTTATAGGATTTGTAAAAATTCCCATAACAGCGAAATATGGCGCAAAACCTCGGCCGTGACGGAAATTGTAAAATAGCAACATGAGTCTTGAAAAAATTGTTTCTTTAGCAAAACGTCGAGGTTTTATCTACCCCGGCTCGGAGATATACGGAGGTCTTACCGGAACTTGGGACTACGGCCCTCTTGGTGTTGAACTAAAAAACAACATCAAAAGGGAATTTTGGAAATCGATGGTTTATGGGCGAGACGATGTTGTCGGTATTGATTCCGCAATTCTTTTAAATCCAAAAGTTTGGGAAGCTTCCGGTCATGTCGAGGCATTTACAGACCCTCTGGTCGAGTGCAAAGTTTGCCATGAAAGATTCAGGGCAGATCAGGACGATGAGATAAAGGCACACGAAAAATCCCATCAGGGTAAAAAAGTAGGCTGGACCGAGCCAAAAAAATTCAATCTCCTTGTCGAAGCGAAACTCGGAGTTGTCGAAGATGCCAAACAAAAAGTTTATCTTCGTGGTGAAATCACCCAAGGAGTCCATGTAAATTTCAAAAACGTTCTTGATTCAACAAGGCTTAGCATACCTTTCGGTATTGCCCAATTCGGCAAAGCCTTCAGGAACGAAATAACACCTGGAAATTTCACTTTCAGGTCACGCGAATTCGAGCAAATGGAGCTGCAGTTTTACGTCGAACCCAGTGAAAAAGAAGGAGGTAAGTGGTACGAATACTGGAAAAAAGAGCGTTTCGACTGGTACCTGAATCTTGGAATTAACAAAAAGAAACTGCGCTTTCGTCAGCATAAGGAAGGGGAACGTGCACACTACGCCAAAGATGCCTGGGACATTGAATACGATTCGCCGTTTGGTTGGAAGGAATTCGAAGGAATCCATAATCGGGGCGACTGGGACCTTAAAAGGCACCAGGAGTATAGCGGTCAGGACATGAGCTACTTTGATCAAGAGAGCAAAAAGCATTATCTGCCGCACATTCTAGAAACATCAGGCGGTGTCGACAGAGCCGCTCTGTTCTTTCTTCTCGATGCGTATCACGAGGAAAAGGAAAGAGTTGTCTTAAAGCTTCACCCAAGGCTCGCGCCTGTCAAAGTTGCTGTTTTCCCCCTATTGGCCAATAAACTTGATTTGGTCAAAAAAGCCCGTTCAGTCTACCAACTACTAACTACCAACTACCAACTACTACCTATTGCCTGGGACGATCGGGGCAATATCGGAAAACGTTACTATGCTCAAGACGAAATCGGAACCCCCTATTGTATAACCTGCGACTTCCAAACACTTAAAGACAATACGGTAACAATTAGGGACCGTGATACGCAAAAGCAAAAAAGAGAAAAAATCACAAGTCTTGCCAGCACCCTAACCAAGCTTCTGGCAATTTGACAAGGAGCAAATTTACGTCCATACTGGGAACAAGGGAAATCCCCAAATTTTACTAGTGGAAGATATAGGCTTCTCTTCTAAACCTCACGAATACTGTGGTTTGGCGGGTTCTTACGCTTCAAACAACACCAACGCGGCCAATGTGGTAATTGAAATGGGCAAAGCTCTCCAGCACAGGGGACAAAACGGTGGAGGCGTGGCTGTTAAAGGAGCTGGGAAATTAATTAAGGTTCATAAAAGGAATTTAGCTTTTAACGAGGTTTTCCGTTCGGTAGACGTTATAGAGGAGCATTCTCTCCGCGGTGAAATAGCCATCGCTCATCTGAGATATCCTACAGAAGGAGCCAGCCGTGAAAATTGTGATGCCCAGCCGTTTTATGCAAGCTTCAAAGGTTGGGAACTGGCGCTGGGACACAATGGTAGTATAGTTGATGTCAAAAGGCACAAGAGAAAGCTTAAAAAATTCGGAGTCAAAACAGAATCCGATTCCGATTCCGAGATATTGGCTTGGCTTATTGTTACGGCACCCGGTTCTGCCTGGAAACAGAAAATAGCCCATGCGCTTTCTGATGTTAAGGGTGCGTATTCTCTAGTAATGTTAACCGGAGACGATAAGCTTTTGGCTCTGCGCGACCCCTGGGGTGTACGGCCTCTTGTTTGGACGCAGGATAACGGCCATGTTTTTGTTGCATCGGAAACTTGTGCTCTAGACAGAATTAGTATTCGTCACCACCAAAAATTAAAGGCAGGTCAACTTTTGACAGCCGACGCAGACGGCGTCACTATTTCCGACTACACTAGTGCCCAAAAGCCAAGTTTTTGCGTTTTTGAAAAACTATACTTCTCTAACGAAACATCCATCTGGGATGGAGTAATCGGTGAAAACCGGGGAAGCTTAGGCGAGCAGCTGGCGCAAGAGGAGATTGCAAGGCTTACCAGCAAAAAGGCCAGATTTAATCTTGCCGACATTGCCTATGTCGTCGCTGTCCCGGATACCGCAAGGCCCGGGGCTTTTTCTTTTTATGAAACATTATCTAGAAAATTTCCAAAATTCAAACTCAAATACGTTAGGGGATTAGTTAAAGAAAGATACGACTGGGCAAAGAGAACATTTATCGAAGACGATCCCTATTTGCGTGCAAAACACATAGAGAAAAAGTTTTTTATATCGCCGGCAATTATCGGCAAGGCGATTTATCTGGTAGACGATACTGCAGTTAGGCTTAACACTTATAAAATTTTAGTAGAACATCTTTTAAAAGTCGGCGTTAGGGAAATTCACTGCCGCTTTTTGGCGCCTAAATTCTTAAATCCATGTTTCTTAGGAGTCAATATCGGGGCAAGAGACGAATTGGGCGCCGTCGCCAAGGATAAAAAAGGTAATTTTGCCGCCATGTCGGAAGCCCAAATACAGAAAATTTTAAAAGTATCATCACTTCATTATTTAAGTCTTGGCGGCATGGCCAGATCTTTAGGATTGACAGTCGACCAACTTCACCAAAGCCACTGCACAGGTTGTCTGGATTACCATTATCCATTTGATATGCGCCCGTTTGATCCAGCCTACGCAAAGACCCCCTATGTTTACAAAGACACCATAAGAAAAACGAACAAACTTGCCACAACCATAGCAGCCACAACTATTCAATAGATGGCTAAACAACTGCTGGCAATAGCCTGCCTCATCATTCTAGCTTTCATAGTCATCGCCTTTTTAATTTTTAGAATCGGGTAATGAAAGACGGGGATTTAAGAGAATTGGTAAGAGAGATCTTAAGAGACTCCCGGGAAATGGTTCTGGCTACCTCATTAAATAACATTCCCTGGGCAGCAGTTTTGGTTTTTGGCCACGACGAAAACTTTAATCTTTACTGGATGTCCGATACCGAAGCCCGTCACAGCCTCGAGCTTGCGAAAAATCCAAATGTTGCAGCAACTATTACTAAAGAACCGGCAGGAGGAGGGAAAGATAAAGGCTTGCAGATTCAGGGTACAGCAAGAAAACTTGAGGAGGAAGAAGTTTTAGGAGCAGCCCGCGAATATTTTGCCAAGCGCGGAACACCCCGCATGCCCACAACCCTAGAGGAGGCTAATGAGTTAGCCGAAGGTCGAAGCTGGCATATATTAAAACCCGAAAAAATATTTGTTATCTACGGTCCGCTTTTCGGCTTCAGCCGCAAAGAGTTTATCCTGCGAGATTAATCGGTTCGATCAGAGGGCATCGGAGGTGCTATCTCTTGTGTTGATATTGAAACTGCTTCAAGATCAACTTGCCATCTTGACAAGACCATTTAATTGGTGAAAAATGGTAATAGATGGTGACAAATGGTGAATTTACACCATCGTTCTCGAAAGCGTCAGGGAAGTTAATCATAATCTAAACGCAAGAGCCCTTTCAAGTTAAAACTTAAAACCCTGACCGCTGCCCGGGAGAGGTTGTCCTTCAGCGCTTTAGCTTCGGAGGACGAGTAAGGGAAGAAAAAGTGTTTCTGGGCAGCTTCGAACCTTCATTTGATCTAACTTCACGAAGGATTGCTTTACCAAAAAAAATACGTGAATATCTTGCGACAAGCGAAATCATATTGTCTTTTGGTTTTGAAAAGTGCATCTTCGGCTTTGATACCCAGTCTTGGGAAAAGGAGTCACAGAAGCATCTTGGTGAACCTCTTACCGATAGAAGTTCACGGGATCTTCGCCGTCTCTTTTTCTCAACAGCTGAATTTGTCCGACTCGATGATCAGGGCCGGTTTGTTATCCCTGGCAGTCTTTTGGAATACGCGCAGGTTAAAAAACCGGTAATTATAGGCGCTGGGGATCATTTTGAAATTTGGAACCAGACTGATTGGGAAAAACACGAGAAAGGGCTGCGGGGAGTAACATGATTCACTCTCCAGTACTTTTACAAGAAGTTTTGGATTACTTAAGGCCGAAACCTAAGTCACTGATTATTGACGCTACTTGCGGCGCCGGTGGTCACACAAAGGCGATTTTACAAAAAGGTGCGAAAGTTTTGGCAATCGACAGGGATCCGCAGGCAATCGAGCACCTTAAAAAAAGTCAAAGTCCAGAAGTCACTTTTCGCGAGAAAACTCGCTCAAAGCGAGCAAGTCAAAAGTTGATCTTGGCCCAAGGTAATTTCGCCAACATCGCCGGAATTGCCAAAACAAATGGTTTTGTCAAGGTAGACGGGATCTTATTCGATTTAGGCATCTCAAGCGATCAACTGGAAGATCCAAAGCGCGGCCTTGCTTTTTCCAGACTGGGACCTTTGGACATGAGAATGGATCCCGGTCTTAAAGTAACCGCATTCGATCTTGTAAACAATTTTGATAAAAGGAGGCTTTATGAAATTTTTAAAACGTATGGTCAGGAAAAGCTTAGTCGGTCAATTGCTGACGCTATTGATCTCGCCCGTCAGATAAAACCGATTGAAACAACGTTTGATCTTGCAAATATAGTCAGAGGTGTATATCGAAAGAAGGGAATAAGAACAAGAATTGATCCGGCAACAAAGTCTTTTCAGGCTTTGAGAATTGTTATAAACAGTGAACTTAAAAATTTAGAAGATGCTCTGCCGCAGACTGTTGAAATTTTAAAAAAAGGGGGTCGACTGGCCATTGTTACCTTTCATTCGCTTGAAGATGGCATTGTCAAACGATTCTTCAAGCAGGAAAAGCAGCTTTTGGTTAAAACCAAAAAACCAGTCACCCCGGGGGCCTCGGAAATATCAAAAAATCCAAGGTCCCGCAGTGCAAAACTCCGCGTAGCGGAAAAGATTTAAAAATTAAATTTCAGACAGGCATAGCCTGCTGAAATTTATCCTTAAGGGAAAGAGGAATATTAAGGAGAAAACCGTAGGTTGTCTCCTTAAAACACTAGATATGCTGCCCGTATCTGATTTTAAAATAGTTAATAACAAGAACAGCTTTAATCTTATCGGCAAGATCAAGGTTAAGATCGTGCTGGCAGTTGCCATATTGGTTGTCAGCCTTTTCTTTACTCAGCTGGTTTTTGCAAACGGTCTTTCGACCAGCGGCTTGAAACTGGCAGAAATAGAAGCCCAAGTAAAAAAACTTGAAGCCGAAAACCAGGCGTTGCGGAATCGAATAGCCGAAGAATCTTCTCTTACTTCATTATCTTTTAAGGCGCAAGAACTAGGGTTTAAGGATCTGCAAAAATCACAAGCTCCACAAAAATAATAAATTCGCTTCTTAATCTTTGCTAAACTAGAAAAAAGAGAGGGGAAAATTTATGGGTAGGATCAAAGTATTCCAAATAATAATAGTCATTTCCTTTTTGATTATAATTTTAAGGCTGATCTATTGGCAATTTTTCTCAAGTTTTAAGTCGGAAAGTGAAGCATTTTTTGCTGAAAGTGAAATTCCGGCATCTCGAGGCCAGATATACGCTCAAGACGATTTCCCTTTGGTATCGAACCAAGAGGCTTATCTTCTTTACGGCAGGCCTCACGAATTGGACAAAGACCCACAAGATGTAGCGGCTAAACTGGCATCAATCCTAATTTCCGAAAAATACGCAACGTTTTCTGCAGAGCTGTCGGAGGATATGACAAAGAAGAAAGAAGACGAAATTAAGACCAAGCAGGAAGATCTTTTGAAAAAGCTAGGCAATAAAAATCTCTATTGGGTTCAGCTAGCCCGCAAAGTCGCAAAATCGACGAAAGATAAAATCGCAGAACTTCGCCTCAAAGGATTAGGGTTTGAGACAGACGAAAAAAGATTTTATCCGGAGGCTTCAATGGCTGCTCAACTCTTGGGATTTGTTGGTTTTGACAAATTCGGACGCGATGTTGGCTACAATGGGGTAGAAGGATTCTGGGATAATCGTCTTCGCGGCAAAAGCGGCAAAATTGGGCAGGAACAAGACCCTTTTGGTTTCCCGATTTTAGTTGGTCATTACAAGCCGACTCCGCCTAAGGCAGGTAATTCTTTGTATCTTTCCCTTGACAGGACGATTCAGTTTATCGTTGAAAGAAGACTCGAAGAGGCTGTCGTAAAATATGGCGCAAAAGACGGAACGGTAATCGTTGCAGAGCCGAAAACTGGCAATATCTTGGCGATGGCTACATATCCGAACTTCGATCCTGCGCAAAGAAGCGAATTTCCAGAAAATCTCTACAGAAATCCGGCAGTTGCCGATACGTTCGAGCCGGGGTCGATATTCAAGTTAATTACTATGTCGGCTGCCCTTGATCTTTCAATCGTTGAGCCAAATACTAGATGTCAGTGTCAAGGCCCTCAAACTATTGGCGAATACCAAATCTCTACGTGGAATAAAAAATACCACCCCAACTCAACGATGACCGAGATAATTCAAAATTCCGATAACGTTGGCATGACTTTCGTTGCCCAAAAACTAGGGGTCGCTAAGTTCTTTGACTATATTGCCAGATTCGGATTCGGAAAATTGACTGGGATTGATCTTCAATCTGAAGCCGCAGGCGCGATTAGAGAAAAGGATTCATGGCGCGAAATTGATCTGGCAACGGCCTCTTTTGGCCAAGGCATTGCTGTTACCCCGATTCAGATGGTCCAAGCTGTAAGCGCTATCGCCAATGGCGGCAAACTTACCAAACCGCGTTTGGTAATTGAAATTGATGATGGCAAGCATAAGGAAACAATCAATGAACAAGATCAAAAGCAAGTAATAAGTCCCAAAACCGCCTCGCAAATCACCGAAATGATGGTTAACGCCGTTGAAAAAGGCGAAGCCAGATATTTTGCTCCTAAAGGCTATCGTATCGCTGGTAAAACCGGCACTGCCCAGATTCCAGTTGCCGGTCATTATGATCCAACAAAAACAATCGCTTCGTTTATCGGTTTTGCACCGGCAGACAACCCCAGATTTGTTATGCTGGTGAGATTTTCGCAGCCG
>CAZLVB010000024.1:9725-11064 GCA_964562855.1 uncultured Gammaproteobacteria bacterium
TCTTCACCCTTTGGTTCGGAAACTGCAGCGCCTACATTTTTTGTCATCGCTAACGAAATATTTGCCTATCTGGGTATACCGCCTGCCAATTAGTCGTGAAAAGTATCCTAGAGTTTGCGGTCCAAAGCCGGAAAATGCTAGAATTTTAAAACTTTGGACCTATCTTCTATGTGGCAAAAGCTTAAGAATATATACCACTTAACAAGGTCATTTTTAGCAGCCGTTTATTTTAACTTTCCATCTAAAAAGCTAATTGTTATCGGGATTACCGGCACGGATGGTAAATCTACAACCGTCAATATGGTTTATCATATTCTTAAATCAGCGGGAAAAAAGGTATCTATGATTTCAACGGTTAACGCTCAAATAGGCTCAAAAGCTTACGAACTTGGTTTCCATGTAACAACGCCCGACCCATGGGCGGTGCAATCTTTTCTAAAAAAGGCCGTAGAAGAAAAAAGCGAATACTTTGTTTTAGAAACGACCTCACATGGGCTTGACCAGAACAGGGTGGCAAACATTGATTATACGGTTGCTGTGATAACCAACATTACTCATGAACATTTGGATTACCATAAGACCTGGGAAAATTATGCGAGGGCAAAGTCAAAGTTAATTAAAAACGCAAAATACGTGATTTTGAATAAAGATGATGGATCCTTTGATTTTCTCGTTGGAAAAACCAAAGGAAAAATTATTTCCTACAGCTTGAGTGCAAAAACTGACTTCGGCTTAAAAAACACAAAAATTAGATTAAAAATCCCAGGAAGCTATAACTTGTCAAATGCACTAGCGGCACTTGCGGCCGTAACTCCCCTCGGAATAAAAAAACAGGTGGCCCAAAAAGCACTTTCCACCTTTTCCGGCCTTAAGGGAAGATTGGAGGAAATTAAAATGGGGCAACCCTTTAAGGTGTATATCGATTTTGCTCATACGCCAAATGCCTTAGCAAAAGCACTCGAGGCATTACAAAGTATGAAAAACGCAAAAAGCTCAAAAATTATTGCAGTTTTTAGCTCGGCAGGGGAAAGGGATAAAACAAAAAGACCAATAATGGGCAAATTTGCCTCTCAATTTGCCGATATTTCTGTAATTACCGCAGAAGATCCCAGAACCGAAAAAGTAGAAGATATTATCGATCAAATAGCAGTAAGTTTCAGGGCAAAAAAAGAAGGGAAAGATTTTTTTAAAGTCCCGGATAGAAAAGAGGCAATCAAAAAGGCAGTTGATCTTGCAAAAAAAGGAGACATCGTTGCGACTTTTGGCAAAGCCCACGAAAAGAGCATGTGCTACGGAAAAATTGAATACCCATGGGACGAATTTGCAGCCGTAGAAAACG
>CAZLVB010000025.1:0-10925 GCA_964562855.1 uncultured Gammaproteobacteria bacterium
ATTTAGCCAAAAGAAGAGCAAATCTTTACCAAATTCCCCAAAAAATTTTTGACGATTGGATTTTGTTAATCCCTATGGTTTTAGCACTAATAGGTGCAAGAATTTATCACGTTGTCGACTACTGGCGTATCTATAGCCAAATACCAATCTCGATTCTTTATGTTTGGGGAGGAGGACTGGGCATCTGGGGAGGCATCGCCGGAGCGGTTTTAGGTTTGTGGATTGCTGCCAATATTAAAAAGCTGAATGTGCTGTCAGTTCTTGATCTGGCCGCTCCTTCAATTCTTTTAGGCCAGGCAATCGGCAGAATCGGAAATTACATCAACCAGGAAGGCTTTGGCCCGCCAACAAATTTACCCTGGGGTGTTTATATCAGCCCTGATAAACGACCAGATCAGTATGTTAATTTTTCGCACTTCCACCCCACGTTTTTTTACGAGGCAGTTATCAATATTATTTTCTTTGTTCTCCTCATTTATCTGGAAAGGAAATTTGTATCAAATGTCAAAGGCTTGCCCCGTACCGAATCTGTTCTGGTACGGGGTCAAGTGTTTTCTCTATATCTGATTTTCTATTCGGTCAGCCGTTTTATTTCCGAGTTTTGGCGCATCGACACAGCCACCGTAAATGCGCTCAAAATCGCCCATGTTATATCGTTAATTGTTTTTATTGCTGGGATAATCTTATTTATTTCACTTAGGCACAGAGCAAGACTTGACAGAAATTAGCACTCATGGTATCTTAACTGCTAATCCCTCGCCAACTAAAACAGGCTCGGGATAAACTATCACCACCGTTATATAATACACAGGGGTGATAAAAATTTATCCTGAACGGAGTGAAGGATGGCAATATTTTTAGATCAGCAAAAACCAAGACTTAAAAACGAAATTCCAATAGTTCCCCTTAGGGATACGGTTGTCTTTCCGTCATCTATGGTTCCGATTACTGTTGGTCGGCCGAAAGTAAAACTCGGACTTGATAGCGCTTGGGCAACTGACAGGCTTGCGGTTTTCGTTGCTCAAAAGAATCCAAGGGTGGAAAATCCTGCTCCTAACGACATTTATTCTGTCGGTACAGTAGGTCTTATTCGAAGACTTTGGAAAGTGGATAATGAGTATAATTTAGCGGTTGAAGGATTAACGAGGGTTTACCTTAAAGAATTTACCCAAATCGATCCTTACCTTTCTGTCAAAGTCGAAGAAATCCCAGAACTTACCCAAAAAACCGACGAAATAGAAGCGCTCTTTCGGGGAACCCTCGCCAAAATCAAAAAATATGGAGAATTGGGCGGGGTTTTAACTTTAGAATCCTCGATCCATATATTTTCTACAGATGACCCAAATCAACTGGTTAATATTGTCGCCGCATCAATCGATTTAAAAACAATAGACAAACAGCAAATCCTGGAGATGGTGGACACTAAAGCGCGGCTTTCTCGATTATCCGAGCTTTTAACCCGCGAAATCAGGATACTGGAAATTTCATCCAAAATTGATACTGAAACTCAAGAAAGAGTGGGTCGTGTAACGAAAGAAGCGATTTTACGGGAGAAAATGAAATCTATAGAAAAAGAACTGGGAGAGGATGAAGATACCAGGGAGATTTCTGAATTTCGCAAAAAGATTAAATCTGCCCACATGTCAGAAGAGGTAAGAATAAAGGCAGAGAGAGAACTGGCACGCCTGGCCAAAATGTCCTCTTATAATCCGGAGTCCTCTTATATTCGAACCTATCTTGAATGGCTGGTTGATCTGCCCTGGGAAGTTAAAGATAAGAAAAATGCCGATGTGGAATTCGCTGCTAAAGTTCTAGAAGAGGATCATTATGGTCTTCCGAAAGTCAAAGAGAGAATTTTGGAATATTTGGCTGTCCACAAATTAGTTGGAAAGATTAAGGGGCCGATTCTTTGTTTTGTAGGTCCTCCTGGCGTAGGTAAAACTTCAATCGGCAAATCGATTGCCCGAGCTTTAGACCGCAAGTTTATAAGAGTATCCCTTGGAGGAATTCATGATGAAGCGGAAATCAGAGGTCATAGGAGAACTTATGTCGGCGCTTTACCCGGCAGAATTATTCAGGGAATCAAAAACGCGGGTACCAAAAATCCGGTTTTTATGCTGGACGAAATTGATAAAGTTGGCGTCGACTTTAGGGGAGATCCTTCTTCCGCACTTCTTGAAGCTTTAGATCCTGAGCAAAATAACGCTTTCTCTGATCATTACCTTGAAGTACCATACGATCTCTCGGATGTGATGTTCATAACAACCGCCAATGTCCTTGATACTATCCCTCCGGCACTGCGCGACAGACTGGAAATCATCAGCTTCCCTGGTTATACGGAAGAGGAAAAGTTCCATATCGCCAAAAGATTTTTAATTCCCAAACAACTCGAAGCCCACGGTCTTTCGGCACAAAAAGTTGAAATTGCTGATGGTGGACTTCGTGAAATAATCGCCAAGTACACCCGCGAGGCTGGTGTTCGGGAGTTAGAGAGAGAAATCGCGGCAATAATGAGAAAAGCAGCGAAAAAATTTGCCACCCGCGACAAACAGAAAAAAATCAGAATTAGCCAAAAGCAGCTGCACCCTTACCTTGGTCCGTACAAATTTTCGAAAGCTATTGCCGAGACAAAAGATGAAATCGGCATGTCTACCGGTCTTTCGGTTACGCCCTCTGGAGGAGAAATTATTTTTGTGGAAGTGACCCTAATGTCTGGCAAAGGTAATTTAATTCTAACGGGACAACTTGGCGATGTCATGAAGGAATCAGCTCAGGCTGCTCTTTCTTATGTCAAATCGCGTGCGAAAGTTCTGGGCCTGGAGGAAAAATTTGCAGCCGAGGTTGATATTCATATCCATGTCCCGGAAGGTGCAGTCCCCAAAGAAGGACCATCTGCTGGTATTGCCATAACTACAGCCCTAGTTTCTGCCTTGACAAAAATTCCAGTTAGACGTGAAGTCGGCATGACCGGAGAAGTCACGCTTAGAGGAAGGGTTCTGGAAATCGGAGGTGTTAAGGAAAAAGTTTTGGCGGCTCACAGGGCTGGTTTAACAACCATAATTTTGCCAAAATCAAACGCCAAGGACTTGGAGGAAATTCCTAAGAATGTTAAGAAGGATCTGCAGTTTATACTTGCCGAACATATGGACGAAGTCTTAAAAGTCGGACTGACAAAAGCTCTTCCCAAAGAAAAGCCAACCAAAGAAGGTATCAAAAAAAAGAAAAAATCTCAGACGGTTTTTTCGCTTCCTAATACCCCTTAGAGCCTTTTCCTACGATATTGCAAATTTAGGCAGAAGTCTGTATTATTCTGAATATTAAAAAATTGCGGTGGACTTGTTAAGTATCAATCCTTCTTTAGGCCTGCCTTTTGCCCTAGCTGCTGCTACAGCAGCTATTTTGTATGGGGTGATAACTTCCTTCAGGATTGTCTCTCTTGACGCAGGAACGCCAAAAATGCGTCAAATTGCCGATGCGATCGCCGAAGGGGCAAGTGCCTATTTGCAAAGACAGTACAGCGTAGTCGCAATAGTTGCCGCCGTAATCTTTCTGATAATTGCCAGATTTCTATCTCTTCCGACCGCAGTCGGTTTTTTGATTGGAGCTGTAGCCTCAGCAGCTTCCGGGTTTATCGGAATGAACATTTCTGTTCGAGCTAATGTCAGGACTACTCAAGCAGCTAAAAAAGGTCTAGCCCACGCACTGTCTGTCGCTTTTGCCGGCGGATCTGTAACCGGATTATTAGTGGTCGGATTGGCCCTTCTTTCAACTGCCGGATACTTTGGGGCAACCGGAGACCTAAAAGGATTAGTTGGCTTAGGATTTGGAGGATCTCTAATTTCAATCTTTGCCCGGCTCGGAGGAGGAATTTACACGAAAGGTGCAGATGTCGGTGCTGATCTTGTGGGCAAAACAGAAGTCGGTATACCCGAAGACGATCCCCGCAATCCGGCAGTTATAGCAGACAATGTTGGAGACAACGTTGGGGACTGTGCAGGCATGGCCGCGGATTTATTTGAAACCTATGCTATCACAATTATCGCGGCAATGATTCTGGGATCGCTTTTTTTCCCCAACATTCTTGGGGTGATTATATACCCCTTAGCTTTGGGAGCTATGGCTATCATTGCCACAATCTGTGCCACTTTTTTTGTTAAGCTTCCCAGAAACAAAAGTATTATGGGCGCATTGTATGTCGGTTTATTAGTGGCTGCCTCTATTTCTGCTTTAGGTTTCTATCCAATAACGGCGATTATGATGAATGGCAATGGTCTTTATGATCCTACTTCCATATATTTTACTTCTCTAATTGGTATTTTAGTAACCATATTTATGGTTTTGATTACGGAATACTTCACAGCCACGAAATTCAGACCTGTTCAAAGTATTGCAAAAGCATCAACAACAGGCCATGCGACTAATATCATAGCTGGGCTGGTCGTCGCCAACAGATCTACTTTTTGGCCAATTATTGTCATTGGGGCAGGCATTCTTGCCTCATTTTCACTGGCAGGACTTTATGGTGTGGCCGTTGCTGCTGTCTCTATGCTGTCTTTGACTGGGATAATTGTAGCTATAGACGCCTACGGCCCAATCACCGATAACGCAGGCGGAATTGCCGAAATGGCAAATTTACCCAAAAACATAAGGAATGTCACCGATCCTTTAGATGCCGTGGGTAATACGACTAAGGCGGTAACTAAGGGATACGCTATTGCTTCTGCGGGATTAGCTGCTCTTGTCCTGTTTGCAGCTTATTCTCAGGAACTTGCCGCAGCTGGAGCAATTGTGGAGTTTACACTTTCTGACCCAAGAGTTCTGGTTGGATTATTGCTTGGAGCAGCCCTCCCTTTCCTTTTTGCCTCTTATGCCCTGGAGGCAGTAGGGGAGGCAGGAGCCGAAGTGGTTTTGGAAGTCCGCAGGCAATTTAAAGAAATACCGGGAATTCTTTCGGGCAAAAGCAAACCTGCGTACGATAAGGCTGTAGAAATTGTCACCACGCGTGCTTTGAAATTAATGGTAATGCCAGCCCTGATCCCTGTTGTTGCCCCAATACTCGTTGGTTTTACTTTAGGTACAAAAGCGCTTGGCGGTCTTTTAATAGGCTCAATAATTTCCGGAATTTTTGTGGCCATCTCTATGACCACAGGCGGAGCCGCTTGGGACAATGCTAAAAAATATATTGAGGAGGGGAAATTTGGCGGCAAAGGATCCGAAAGTCACAAAGCAGCAGTTACCGGGGATACAGTCGGAGATCCTTATAAGGATACTGCCGGTCCTGCCATCAATCCTATGATAAAAATAATTAATATAGTTGCACTTCTCTTGATTCCGTTTTTAGTTTAACCAAAAGTATCCTTATATCAGAGGAGCGCCATTGGCATGACTGAAAGGTGCCAAGGCGACCTGCTGATATAATTTCACCGCTACAAGAATCGTTGTTTTGTAGCGTTCCATTATCTAAAAGATACCGCCGGTCCTGCCATCAACCCTATGATTAAGATAATCAACATTGTAGCTCTACTGCTGATACCTTTCTTAGTGTAAATTTCCAATTTCTAATATCTAATTTCTAAATAAATCCCAATTCCTAAATTTTTAGAATTATTTAGGTAAATTAGATCAATTAGGTAATTAGGTCAATTTAATAAATGATTCTTTTCGGCCGTCCGCCAGGGGTAGACTGGAAGGTGTCGACCGTTTTTGGCAGCGCGCTCGCTGTAGTCTCGAAAGGTATAGTGCTTTCCTCTACAACAACCGACGGGAATCTGTCTTTTAGGCCTGGCGAGATATTATTAAGCGCTAAAATCGATCTACTAAAAGCGTCAATTGCACTATTAAGATTTTCATCAAAATCATATCCATCCTCAATAGTTTCAAATCTAGCAATCATTTCCGATAAAAAAATCTCATGAAATCTAAATTCTTCTGCCATACGGGCAACTTGCGGCACCACATCTTGATTTTGGGATCTGGCTTTATCTAGTTGTGCCATAGTTTTATTAAGCTGTTGGCTGTATCCTTTTAAACTCCTTGATGATTTTTTCAAATCATTTTTCACAAGCATCAAATAAGATTCTTTAATTCTCTTGGTTGCAAGCGTAAAATCAAAGTCGGCTCTTTTGGCACTAGAAGGGGTAAAAAATCTGCTTATTGACTCCTTAATCCTCAAGGCAAAATATAAAGGGTGATTAGGTAAAAAACGAAGAGGAATTGTTTTCTGTGTTGCCTCATTAACCTGTTCTTGGGATGCCTCGGGAAAGTTGTATTCCGTATGGGCAAAAACGGCAGGAACCGCTAATAAGGTTATTAAAAATGACAAAAGGCAGGCCGAAAGTACACGCATAATTTCTAAATATCCCAAAATTCAAAGAATTTTAACGCCGTAGCGCTACGGGGATTCGAACCCCGGTTTCGTGGATGAGAACCACGTGTCCTAAACCCCTAGACGATAGCGCCAAAAACAAATCACATTATATATCAGCTTGTGGTCAGTGTCACCCTCTACTTGTGAGAAAAATTGTTGATTAATTTTACTTGATAGCTTAAAATGATGCTCCATTTTTTAAAATGCCACAGATTATGGGAAGTAAAAAATTTATTTTAACTCGTGAAGGCCTAACACATCTGAAAAATGAATATGAAGAGCTCGTAAGGATTAAAAGGCCACAAGTTGCTCAACGAATTCAAAGAGCCCGCGAATTTGGAGACCTTAGTGAAAATTCCGAATACGATGCAGCCAAAGATGAGCAGTCGCTTTTGGAAGTAAGAATTGCCCAGCTGGAAGAAATCCTTTCCAAGCCGCAGATTATCGAACATAGGGAAAAAACCAACTTCGTGGTGATTGGTTCAACAATCGTGGTTGAGGTCGACGGACAGGTGGATGAGTTCATGGTTGTCGGAACCATGGAAGCAGATCCAGCAAAGAAAAAAATATCAAATGAATCGCCAGTCGGTGCGGCACTTTTAGGAGCAAAAGTTGGAGAGGTTGTTGAAGTTGTAACGCCTATTATCCGCGCAAAATACAAAATCCTTGAAATACGGTAAACAAATATGACCTCGAGTATTAAAATCTTTAACACTGATAAGAATTTAGCTCAAGGCTTGACCAGTGATGAAAAGAAAGCGTATCCAATTCTGGTTGAAGCAGCAAAAAAGGTGGACAAGATTTATCAGCTTCAGGAGAACAATTTATTCAGTGGCGCAAATTTATATCCGCCAGATGTTTCCAGGGAACAAGTAGAACTCGCTGCAAAAGAAAATTCAAAAATTTTTTCACCATTCACAGTTGTTAAAAGAGACAACAATAAACTAATCGCAGTAGATTATCACACAGAATTCGCGCAATATTTAAAACCGATAGCGCAACTTCTGAAAGAAGCCTCAAACATTAGCAAGAATGCAAGTTTCAAAAGATATTTGGAAGCACTGTCAGAGTCGCTCGTAAAAGGAAACTATCAGAAGACCGACATTGCGTGGCTAGCTGTCCGGAACTCAAATATTGATGTTACTATTGGGCCACACGAGAGATATCTGGATAAATTGTTTTTTGTGAAAAGAGCATATCAGGCGGCGGTAGGGCTAATAGACAAAGATATATCCAGAAAAGCCAAAACCATAAGAGATGTTCTTTATAACACTGTTAATCAAAACCCTCATCGTATAGTTCCACCACAAATTGTAGACTTGCAGGTTCAGCGATGTACGATAATGGCCGGATTTTTAGGCAGAGCCCTCTTCAATAGACAGCATTTACCTTCTGACGCGGACATTACAGAGTCTTACGGATCAAGAATTGTCGGTTATCTTTCCGCCATAGATCATAAATTCGAAAAACTCATTTACCCAGTTTTCAACACCCTTTTTGAAAAAAATTTCAAAACCTCTTATCCGAAAGAGTTATTAAAAACTGGAAACTACTATTTTGTGCTTTTGACAGCGATTGCCCAACAACTACACAGATACAGAAATTCAAGATTACACCTAAAAGAGTTATTCCCGATATTTGATGAAGCTAATTGTACAGTTTCAGGAATCCAACATGCCAAGCATCTAGTGTTAAAGGGTGTAATCGATCAAAAAGAGCTTGAGGTAATTATGATTAGCCATATTTGTTGGATTTTTTCAGAATGGATAATTGCACAAAAAACAAATCTACGTGAAGACTATCTCAAGGGCTATGCTTTAGTTTTTAATTTTTTGACCGAAGTGGGAGCTATTCAGGAGAAAGAAGGCATCTCTTGGCCCAATTTCGCCAAAATGTTTTTTGAGATTGAAAATCTTTCGACTATTTTCACGAGAGTCCTAGAAGATGGAACATATTTGGAGGCTCAGGAGTTTTTAGCCAAATATCTTTCTTTTATTCCATTCAAATCATTTGAGGGACGATTATCTAAGGTCAAGACCTTCTAATAAATTCGCATTTTTTATTCAAAAATTGTAGAATAGGCATTCTCAATATGGGTTTAGGGGAACGTATTTTATATTCGAATCCGGCCGACGCACGAGGTGAACATCGTGCTAGAAGTTCTGCGTGGGTACCTTCGGAAACGCCGGGACAGGAACTTCATATCAGGGAATTTAAATTATCACCGGAAGTTCAGACGGGTTTGACTAAGGAGGAGGCAAGAACAGTGGAACTTCTCGCAAGGGCAACTCGAAGAGTCGCTAGCCTTTATGCATTTCATGAACGGGACGAAAGTGCCTTTTATCCCGAAGGAGTTAGAAAAAGCGAAATCTTAAGACAAGCGGAAGAAAAACCCAATCTTCTTTCTCCCTACACTAGAGTAGAGTTTGATGAAACTGGTCAGCTTATAGCAAGCCCAGCTGTCAGATCCTTCCAAGATCAAATCAAAAAATTAGCAATCGTAGATCTTCTGGAAGAGGCTGCAAATGAGGCAGGCAAGGGTGAGCGAAAAGATCGGCAGCTCAAGGATTATTTAAAGGCCAAGGCCGAAGCACTCAAAACTGGCAAATTCAAAAAAAGTGAGAAAATGTGGCTGGAAAGGCCAGACGAGCCCGTTGTTGATATTGTCATTGGTCTCTATGACACCTATACCGACAGGTTACTCAAAGTCAAGTACGCATGGCAAGCATGGGTAGGAGTACTAGATGCGCAATCGACTGCTGATTCGCAATGGTTCTTAAATGCCTTTTTAAACGAGGTTGCCCCAGACCAGTCCCCAAGAGTCAAAATGCGAATCGACCACACACGAATAATGGCAGGTCAGGCCGGCAAATACGGATGGATAGGGAATAGCCTACCCTGTCAGAGCTCCTGGAGAGAAGAAATGGGTTCAAAATTTACAATTTTCAGACCCCGATTCGAGGCAAGATTCAGCGAAAAACAGCTGCCGGCGTTTAGAAGATATATCAATCCAAGTAAAACAGAAGGCTTAAGAAATGATTTTATTAGGCTGGCTGCGCTTAGGTCTTATATAGCTCATGAATCAAGTCATCATTTGATTAGAGAAGATGGTCTTACCAGAAGATTGCAGCAGCATAAAGCTTGGGTCAAGGAGTTGTACTGTGATTTAACGGCCCTTATAGGTTACAGAAATGTTGGCAATATCAGCCGAAGGGAAAGTGAGATTGCTCTTGGCCTAACTTTAGCAAAAAGCGTTTTAGAATTCGAAGAAAAGGAAAACCGGAATGAGTATCATGAATCGACTACGGCACTTGTTAATTATCTAATAGCGCATGGAGCAATCAACATTACTGATGGTACTTATGATTGGTTTGATACCCAATTGGTTTTCGAAACGGCGGGTAATTTACACCAAACTATGCAAAGATTCATAGACGAAGGAAGATTCAGAGAGGTTGCTGAGTTTTATGCCAAGTACTGTAAACCGGAAATTTTTAAACATGTACTTTTGGAGACATCTTACTCACAAGAAGATTTCTTGTTAAATAACTGAAATTCTGCTGCAGACTCATCTAAATAACTTCTAAACACCTAAATTTTAACCAGAGGTATTTGAGTCCTAACTTGTTCTTGGGATTACTAGAGCTTATACTAAAAACCGATGGAACCAGTAGAGAATTTACGAAAAATTCGCTTACAAAAACTTGGGAAAATTCGCAAATTAAAAATCGATCCATATCCAGCTCTTGCTGACAAAAAAAATTCAATAACCGAATGTTTAAACTTACAAGGCAAAAATGTGAAAACGGCCGGCCGTATTGTGAGCATCCGATCCCACGGAGGCTCGAGCTTCGCCGATTTGCAGGATCAGTCCGCTAAAATCCAACTCTTCTTTTCTAAAGATAAACTACCCGCTACCCACTACCAACTACTAACTTTATTAGATATCGGCGATATTATCCATGTCGAAGGTAAAGTCGACAAAACTCAGGCCGGTCAAACCACAATTTTTGTAAAGAATTTAAGTCTTCTTACTAAATCTACGCGTCCGATTCCGCCTTCTTTTTACGGCTTAAAGGATATCGAAACAAGGCTTAGAAAACGCTATTTAGATCTTATTGCAAACCCGCAGGTAAAAGATCTCTTTATTAAAAAAGCCAAATTTTGGGAAAGTGTGCGCAGGTTTCTAGTCGATCATGGATTTTTAGAGGTGGAAACTCCGGCGCTTGAGGTAATCCCGGGGGGTGCCGATGCCAGGCCTTTTATTACTCATCATAATGCATTGAATGCCGATTTTTACCTACGAATATCTCTGGAGCTTTATCAGAAAAGACTGTTGGTTGGGGGATTTGAGAAAATTTTTGAAATCGGCAAAATTTTTAGAAATGAAGGAATCGATTTCGAACATCTGCAGGACTATCTGCAGATGGAATTTTACTGGGCCTATGCCTCATTTGAAGACCTGATCGACTTTGTTGAAAAATATTACCAATCCATTGTCAGGGAAACATTCGGCAGCACCAAAACTCAGCACGGTAAGCATACCCTTGATTGGGGA
>CAZLVB010000026.1:0-1367 GCA_964562855.1 uncultured Gammaproteobacteria bacterium
GTCTGTCGATGTAGCGTTTGACAAACTCGATAGTTAAATCGTGGATTACAGTAGCAAAGATAAAAGTTTTAAGGTGCTTATAACCCTCCATCTTTATTTTCTAATTCGCGCCTTAAAAGTTTTAGTAAGGCTTGCGGATATTTTTTCGCGGGTTGCTGTTGCCTCTTGCTGAGTAGGTGTTCTGTCTGAGCGCAGATAAGTTAGTCTTAAGGTAACCGACTTTTTATCTTTGCCGATTTTCTCATTAGCAAATACGTCGATGATTTCAATCTTCTTGGCAAGCGGCGAGCCAGATTTCTTTACTTCTGCCACAATTTCAGCAACCGGAACAGTAAGATCAAAGATGGCGGAAATATCTTCGATAACCGGCGGGTATTTAGGGATAGCGTGGAACGAGGTCGCAATCCGCGGTGCAGACAATACCTTTGTTAGATTTATTTCGGCGACATACACGTCGCTTTCCAGGCCAAAGTAGTCCGATACTTTCTTGTTTAGAATACCCACCCCTCCGACGATTTTATCTTGCGACTTGATTATGGCAAATCGGGAATTTTCAGAAAGCGGATTATGTCCTGTGAATTTCTCAAACTTAACTTTTCGTCTGAGAATCTCAAAAACGTTTTCAGCTATACCCTTTGCGGTGTAAAAATCGCTGTTTTGAAGGGCGATAGCAATTTTGGTGTCCTGGAGAGGTAAATCACCTGGTCTTTTCTCGTATGTTTTGGCTACCTCAAAAATCGCAAGATTATTTGCAAGATATTGGTTTTTGGCAATAACCTGGGCAAGCGAGGGCACAATGCTTGGGCGCATGAACTGCCACTCTTCGGTGAGCGGGTTTACCAACTCAACCGAATCTTGTTGAGGGATATCTGTAAGGGAAAGCAAACCGTCTGAAACGATTGAATAAGTGATAACTTCTGTTAAGCCCAAGAATTTCAAAGCACTTTTAAGCTTTATGAGCAGTGAAGGCTCGGATTCGGCAATATTCGGAATGGTCCCAGCGGGTAGTTTTGAGGGCAGGCGCCAGTACCCGTAAATTCTGGCAATTTCTTCAATTAAATCGACATCGTCTTCGATATCTTTTGCCCGCCAGGAAGGAGGGGTAGCAAAGATTGTTTGATTATTGCTTTTGGCCGAAAAACCAAGGAGGCTAAGAATTTTTTGGGCATCCTCTGTTTTGAGATTGATCCCCAAGTAACCGTTAAGTTTGTCCATTGCTAAACTGGTCTCGGGTCTTAGGTCTTGGGTCTTGGGACTCGAGGCCGCCCCAAGTTACTGCGTACCGGCCGCCGGGGTAATCGTGACGCGCTGGCCGGCGCGCAGCGTCTCCGGTCCGCCGACCACAATCACCTCGCCGCCCGAAAGCC
>CAZLVB010000026.1:1377-10756 GCA_964562855.1 uncultured Gammaproteobacteria bacterium
TCCCAAACCTGTTTCCTGTTTCCTGTTTCCTGTTTCCTGTTTCATATATATATCGATCAGTTCGGAAGCAATTTTGGCGCCGGCCGTCTTTTTGGCCAAATAAACTGCTCTGGCAAGCGCTTGAGGTATTGCTTCGAGATCAACTCCTTTTTCGAATCTGGCGGCTGCTTCTGTCCTGAAAGATAATGCTTGGGTGGTTTTGCGAATATTTTGCCTGTTATACGCCTGGACAAAGAGGACTACCCTTTTTGTTCGCTTGGTGATTTGGGAGTTTTCGCCCCCCATAATGCCGCATAGATCGATGAGTCTGTCTTCATCTTCGATGACGATAGCGCCTTCTGGAAGCTTGCGTGTCTGCCCGTCAAGTGTCTTTATCCTTTCGCCTTCTTTAGATCCCCTAAGGATCATTTTGTGGTTTTTTATCTTGTCGTAGTCGAATGTATGCATGGGTTGGCCAAGCTCCAGCATGATGTAATTTGAAATATCGACTATATTGTTGATTGCTCTGATATTCGATCTTTGCAGACGATTTCTGATAACTGCGGGCGAAGGTTTTATCTTGACGTTATCTACAACAATTGCAGTGAATCGCGGACAGAGCGATTTATTTTTGATGACAACGTCAAGCGAAAGTGAAGAACTTGTATCCGGCTCCAGAGGTAAAGTGAGGCCTTTTGGTTGAATCAAGTGAGATTTTTCACCACTATACGAAAGAATAGCGTGTGCTTCGCGAGCCAATCCGAAGATCGAGGCCATGTCGACTCTGTTGGCTGTTACCTCGACTTCAAAAATAATCTCGTCTTTGTGTTTTTCTAAGCGTTCCACCGAAGGACCGGAAAGCGAAAGATAGTTAGCCAGAGATTTTGCGGCAACTTCGGTTTTTAGATATTCCCGCAGCCAGGAAACAGGGATTTTTATATTCATAAATTTCTAATTTCTAATTTCTAATCAATTTTCAATAATTTAATTTTCCAAAATATCTTTTGATATTTTCTTTTCAAAATTTAGACATTAAGATTTCAATAAAAATTTAAAATTTCAAATTTAAAATTGTTCAAGAAAACGCATGTCGTTTTGATAAAGAAGTCTGATGTCATTTACATCTGTCTTCATGGCGATTGTTCGCTCTACGCCCCAACCAAAGGCAAAGCCGGAGTAAATTTTTGGGTCAATATTGCCGTTTTTCAAAACTTTAGGGTGAACCATACCGGCGCCGCCAAGCTCCAACCAGCCGTCTTTGCATAGACGACAGCCGCGTCCTTGGCAGATAGAACAAGTGACGTCGACTTCAAACGAAGGCTCCGTAAATCTAAAGTGATGTGGCCGAAGACGGGTAACCCTGTTTGGGCCAAAAAATCTGGTTGTGAAATAATCGAAAGTGCCTTTGAGGTCGGGTATTGAGACATTTTTGTCGATTAGTAACCCTTCGAATTGATGGAACATGGGTGTGTGAGAAATGTCGATTTGTCTTCTGTAGCATCTGGCGATATTAAGCATCCGAATTGGCGGTTTTTTTATTCTTTCCATTTCTCGAACTTGGCCGTTTGAGGTGTGCGGTGTCAAAACGAGGCTACCGAATTTTGGCTTTGGGTCACCTTTTATAAAAAAAGTTTCCCAGTCGTCTCTCGCCGGATGATTTTTGGGCATGTTGAGTGATTCAAATGCGTACCAGTCCCAATCAATTTCCGGGTAGCTTTGCAGACTGAATCCAAGGCTTTTGAAAATATGTACAATTTCTTCTATAGCTTGTGAAACCAGATGAAGATGACCGATGGGGCTTCTTTTTGCCGGCGCCGTGATATCAATGTGCAGGGGCTTTTTTTCTTTGAGTAAACTCCTTTTTTGTGAAAGAAGATCTTCGATTTGTGTTTTTGCCTGATTTAGTAACTTACCAAATAAGGGCCGTTCGTTTGGCGGCGCAGACGCAAGTTTTTTTGTAAGATTGGTAAATAACCCTTTTTTGCCAAAAATCTCTAAGTATATTCGATCAAGATCTTTTGAATCATTGGCGGATTCGAGCAGATTCTCGGTTTTGCCGATAATTTTTTTGATATTGTCATCCATGGGGAAATCATACTAATTTAAAAATTAAATATCAAAGAGATTCAAGTTTTGGGACACAAAAAACCTCTCGGACTTAAAAAATGCTTTAAGAACGAGAGGCGGTCAAACTTATAGCAAGTGGAAAGGAAGATGTCAACCCCGTTAGAAATCGTCATCGTTCAGCTGAGGTTAGAAAAAATTTATTTCAATTTTTTTTGTGCAGATTTCTAACGGGGTCAAGCTGTCTTTTTAACAAGCTCTTCAAAAATCTGGGGATCTTCGACGGCCATTTGGGCAAGTATTTTTCTATCGATCTCGATTTTTTTTGATTTTAATCTGGCAATAAAAGAGCTGTAAGAGATATCGTGCTTTTCAAGCGCTGCGTTGATGCGAATAATCCAAAGAGATCTCATATCGCGTTTTTTGCCTTTTCTACCTCGATAAGCATCGGCGCCGGCATGGATAGTTGCCTCTCTTGCTTGTTTTATAAGTTTGGATCTTCCACCCCGGAAACCCTTGGCAAGTTTTAATATTTTCTTGTGTCGCCTTTTGGTGATTACTCCTCTTTTAACTCGCATAAGGCAATAATTTTTCGATAACTTTTTTATCCGGTTTTGAAACGGTAGCTGTGCGCTTATAACGTGTTTTCGCAGACTTTGATTTAGCTGCTTTCAGGTGATTTGCCATTTGGCGCCATCTTAAGATTTTGCCGCCTTTTGTTACTTTGAAACGCTTAATTGCCGCTTTTTTGGTTTTTTGTTTCATTATTAATAGTACTTTTTGTTGGTTTTAATATTGTGACCAGTCTTCTGCCCTCAAATTTTTCTTCTCGCTCTTTTTGCGCCGTATTTTCGAGTTCTGTCATTATTCTTTCCAAGAGCTTTGGTCCGAATTCAGTGTGAGCCATTTGTCTGCCGGTGAATATTATCGAAATTTTAACTAAATTTCCCCCAGAAAGAAACTTTTTAACTCTTTCTAATTGGGTATTTAGGTCGTGTTCACCGATAAATGGCGAAAATCGAACTTCCTTTAGTTCCGTTTGTTTTGCGTGTTTTCGGGCCTCTTTTTCTTTTTTCTCCTCAAGGTATTTGAACTTTTTAAAATCTGTAAATTTAGCTACAGGAGGTTTAGCGTCTGGAGCAACTTCAATTAAATCTAAGTTTAGCTCTTGAGCTTTTTTGAGGGCTTCGGGAAGAGGCATTATTCCTATTTGCTTGCCGTCCTCGGCGAGGACCCTTAGCTCGCTTGCCGTAATCTGATGATTTAATTTATAAAATTTCTTTACCTTTGGCCTCCTGCTTTACGATTTTCGATATTAACATGATCTATGATTTGTTAGCAATATCGCCTTTGATTTTTTCAGTAAATTTCTTAAGATCTATTTGCCCAAGATCTTTTCCATCTCTGGTGCGGACTGCGACAGTGCTTGTTTCTTTTTCCTTGGCTCCGACAACTAAAATATAGGGAATTTTTTGCAAAGTGGCATCGCGAATTTTGGCTTGAAGTGTTTCGTTGCGCCGGTCAACATCACAGCGAATATTTTGTGATTTGATTCCGCCGGAAATTTTTGCGGCATAATCCAAAAATTTGTCGGAAATAGGCAGAATTGTTACTTGAACCGGAGATAACCATACGGGGAAAGCGCCCTGAAAGTGTTCGGTAAGGATTGCAATAAATCTTTCCAGAGATCCGGTTATCCCTCTGTGGATCATAATTGGTACTTTCTTAGTGCCATCGCGATCTGTGTAACTTATGCCCATTTTTTGGGGGATCTGAAAGTCCAGTTGAATCGTTGCCAACTGCCAATCCCTGCCTTGCGAGTCATCGATGTGGATATCTATTTTTGGTCCGTAAAAGGCGCCCTCCTTAGGCTTAAGGCCAAAGCTGACCTTGCTTTTTTTTAGCGTGGCCTCCAGGTCTTTCTCCGCCTCATGCCAAGTTTTGTCGTCACCCATGGCTTTATCAGGTTTCGTGGCAAGGTAAAGTTTGGGTTTAAAGGCGAGTGATTTATAGACGTTGATTACCAGAGCGAGAAGAGTTTCGATTTCAGAGGCAATTTGATCTTCGCGAACAAAAAGATGAGCATCGTCAATTGTGAACTGTCTTACCCTGAACGCGCCTCCCAGAACGCCGGTTAGTTCATTTCTGTGTAGAAGACCGTATTCGGAAAGCTTAACGGGAAGGTCATGATAACTTCTAGTTTTGGCTGCATAAACAATTGTCGATTCCGGGCAATTCATAGGTTTTAAGGAGTAGTTCTCACCTTCAACCTTAAAGGTAAACATGTTTTGACGAAAATGCTCCCAATGTCCGGACTTTTCAAATAACTTGCTTTTAACTAAAACAGGAGTGGAGATCTCTTGGTAATTGGCGTCAAGTGTAACTTTGCGCAGAAATTCCTGCAGTGTTCTGTAGATTATCCAACCCTTTGGATGCCAGAATATCTCACCCGGAGCGACTTCGTGGAATGAAAAAAGATCAAGCTCACGACCTAGCTGGCGATGGTCTTTTAGTTTGCCTGTCGTCATTACTTTGTGAGATTAGTTTGCGAGGATTGTATCACTTTTGATAAGAATTCTCCCAAGATCGGTATGAAGTCAATTTTACCGACAAAATAAGCAACTGCCGAGAAAATCAGTCCTGCACCGATAAGAACGCCCAGACTCCAGGAGATTCCGCCGAGAAAATTGTAAAGCAGCATTTTTTTTAGCGGCCGCTCAATTTTTTTGTAGTTTTCTCCTGCCTGGATGCTATCTTCTGCCACTTTTTCTTTCTATTGCCTTTCTTTGCCTGGCGGCTGCAGTTGAAGTTTTTGTGTCGATAAATCCCTGTGTTGACTGACGGACTTCTTCCTCAATCGGGGCCAAGGGTTTTAGTTGTCCAGCGCTTAACGCTTGAAACTGGACAGTAGGTTCTCCATCGAGATCAAATCCGGCTTGGGCAACTACTCGGGTACTTCTTGGTCTTCCTCCTCTTACTCTTTCGACGGTACCTCCAAATTTAGGCGGACCGTCTTTATCCGCATCAAATGTGTTTTCTGAGGCGTTTGGCTGTGCAGATTTTAAATGTCTGTCGTAATCAGTTCTAGGTTTTTCGGCCGAACCTTCTAAAGCCATTTCCTTCATGATAGCATTTTTTAAATAACAAAAATATTGAGCCTAAGCTCAATATGGTGGATCCGAGAGGACTTGTCATCCAGGGGATGATTAGCCTCTGGCTAAAACCTCTGACCTTCACAATGTCTCATCCAGAGGATGATGGTCCTTTGGACCAAATGTGACGCTCTAACCTCAGCCAAAGACTGACAGACCTCTGGACTGAGCTGAACTCTGTGGACGGTAGAGGACTCGAACCTCTGGCCTTCACAATGTCAATGTGACGCTCTAACCAGCTGAGCTAACCGTCCTCGTCGAAACCAAACTTTGCTTGGCGATTTTGTCTTTAAATAAAGAACAAAATCTTTTCGCAAGTTTGTTTCTCCTCTCCAAAATTCTTTCAGAATTTTGGGTTAAATTATTTAGAATGCAATTTTAACAAAACAAAATGTTGGATGCTAGTAAAGTAGTGTTTGATTTATCCTTGAAGTTGTAAAGTACCCTGTTCGTGGACTTTCATCTGCTTGCCGGAAACCCAGGCAAGCATTCCTGTAGTTTTTTTAGCATTGTTTCTTTGAGAAACGAGTTCCTGGGCGCTCTTTGATTCTTCTGCTTTCAGTCTCAGGAATCTAACGATTGTTGTCAAAATTTTAATATCTAAAATGCCGACTTTTTTACCGGCGTTTGCCAAATGAGCCTTTGTTTCGACGCCGGCAGTTTTGGCCAGCTTAACTATTTCTTCCTGAAGTTCTGTTACTTCAGAACTCAGTTTCTCTTGCTCTTTAGTGGTTTTTGCATCGTAAAATCTATATTGATTCTGAATCTCTACGGTAAGATTTTCTGCGCTTTGAGTCGACTTCTGATCATCTTCTTCCGTTAGTTCCTCAAGTTTTTGTTTATTTCTGGCTCTTGCCAAATCTTCTTGGGCGATAGCCTTAGGGTTTCCGCTAAGACCTTTTGGCGCACCAAAAAAAGACCCCAACTCTTTCCCCGCTTCCTCCAGCATCGGCTTGGCTGTTTGCGAGGTTAAGGTTTCGAGGGGTTCGAATGCCGATTGCGCAATAGTTTTAGCAATATTGGCACTCTTCATTTTGACATGATTATACTTCTTTTTGAGGCTAAAGTCAAAAAAAGGCTGATTACTTAAATGAAATATTCAGGTCGATTATTGGAGGTAAAAATTCGTCAGTTAATTTTTCCTGTTTTTCCAGTTCTGTTTTAAACTCTTCAATATTATCGGCTATTTCTAAAAGTCTTGGATCGGTGATTTGTTTGGGTGTAGGACTGGCAATTTCCAATTGTGGTTCGGCTATTGGTGGCGGTTCTTTTTTTGATGCTAGGAGGGCTAAAGCTGTATAGGCTGTAAGCAAAACGGCAAAGAGTATTGTTAATGTTAGGATTTTAGGCCGTTTTATACCCAGGATAATTTTTTTCGTTCTTGCAAAAACAGCTTGCGGATCAATTGCTTTAGGCTTAGTTTTGGCGGGTGTGGTTTGCTTGGGATTTTGTTGCGCAAGCTTATCTTCCCTTGCGATTTCTTCCTCCATCAAGCCGGTCTGTTCGTCTTTCACAGTATTCTTATTATTTCATCAAAGAGAACTTTTGATTTCTTTAATTCCTGGGAGCTTCTGGCGCTGTTTTGCGAAATTTGGTCCCAGTCTCCTTTTGATGCGGTTTCATCCTTGGTTTTAGAATATTTTATTGCTGCTTCATCCAAGTACTTTTTCGTTTGCTCCTTTATGCGTGTCATCTCGCTTCGCCAGTTTAAAATTACTGTGTTATTTTGGTCAATTTTTCTATCTGAAATATATTGTTCAAGCGAGTTAAATATATTTTCGAAATCACCAAAGGCTGAATTTGCATGTGTGAGTTCGTACGCAGACAAAGCCTTGTAAGAATTTAAGAATGTGGTCTTTTCCAGATGATCCTTGAGCTCATTGGCCAGGGGTGGTAATTCTTCTAGTGTTTGAGCGGCTTGGATTTTTTGCTGATGATCCTTAAAGTAGACGATTTCAATTTGTAGACTGTCTGTGATTTTAACTCTCTCGGGTGCATTGCTTTGCCAATTAACTTTTGATCCTCCCTCGTTTAGCAGGAGCACATAGGCAATGAGTAAATTATCAACCTGAGTTAAGTAATCTTTGGTTTTTAAATATGCCTCGTTTTTACTTGTGGCGGTTTTGAATGATTCGTACTGGGACTTTGCGGAAAGATAAGCGCTTTGCGACTCTCTGTATTTAGTGAATTGAAAGGAGTAATCGGATCGGGCCTTTTCGAGAGATTCCCGGGCGAAGGTTGGAATCGCTGTGATTCCAGTTAATACCAATAAGGAGAAAACTATACTAAATACCAAATACTTTATACTTGATACATTAGTTTCGGGCATTAATCCCATTGTAGTTGGCCGGTGAAAATTGGGCAAATCCCTTAGACGGTTAATTCCAGTCCGTCGCAGGCGATATGGAAATTGGCCCCCGCGTTTTTTATCAAGTATCTTTGTAAAAATTTGTGGGTGCCGGTTTTGTGGCCTATATGGACAAAATAGGTTTGTTTAACCTTGTATTTTTTGGCCAAGACAATGCCGTCGTTTATGGAAATGTGTCCCGGCCCCTGTCCCAATTTCCCAAGACTTGATCCGTCAATTGCCCAAACATCTGCATGTTTGATGGTTCTTTCTTGAGAAGGCAAAATCTTATTAAAATCGGGAATATATATAAGAATTTTGTCTGCCTTAAGCTTTATTCCCCATGCAGGTGTTTTACCATGAATTACGGGAAAGTATTCTGCTTTTAAATTGTCAATTAAAAACGGCTTGTTTTGTTCGACAACGGAAACCTTTAGAGGAGCAAGCGGAAAAGGAAAAATTCTTTTTATGGCAGAGAGAACTGTCTTTGTGACATAGAGAGTTACGGGATTTTTGAAATTGTAGATATGAGTTATGTCCTGAAATCCTAGAATATGATCCGGGTGTTCGTGGGAAACGAGTATGGCTTTTAGGGTTTGGGAAACGTCTCTTTTTATAAGATGGTTGTAAGTATCCGGTCCCGCGTCAAGAAGAATTGATTCGTCGATCAGAATTTGGGTTCGTGTGCGTTTGTCTTTCGGATCACCTGATGCGCAAATTTCACACTTGCAGCCAAGTCTCGGCAGCGGCCAGCCGGCGGACGTGCCTAAAAATTTGACCTTCAAAACAGCCTCCTAAAATGGTAAAATCCTGTTTGCGCCGAGGTGGCGGAATCGGTAGACGCGCACGGTTTAGGACCGTGTACCGCAAGGTGTGGAGGTTCGAGTCCTCTCCTCGGCACTATTTTGCAATCATTATAGCGGATTTGTGAGCTTCCCATTCTATTTTGTCGTCAAGTGTTTTTAGTTTGATCTTTCCGTAGCGCCTTTCGAGGGCTTTAGCAATCAGGTAGTCGGCAAAGTGTGGGTTTTTGGGAAGGAGCGATCCGTGGAGATAGCAGCCGAAAGCGTTTTTGTAAACCGCGCCCTCAGTCTTGTCCTCTCCGTTATTTCCTGCTCCTTTAATAACTTTTCCCAGAGGTTGGAGATTTTTGCCCAGATAGGTTTTGCCGCTATGATTCTCAAAGCCTATTAAGTTGGTAGTTGGTAGTTGGTAGTTGGTAGTTTTATAGACCAATCGTATTTGATCCATAAGATCAGAGTTAAGATCGATTAGTAGGTTTTGGATCATTCGTACGTTTGATCCGAGAGTATACGCATCAAAAAGACCAGTTCCTGTGATAACATTCCCCTCTTTGGTCTTGAAATATTTTTGTAGGAGCTGATAACCACCACAGATTGAAAGCAGGACGGCTCCATCATCAACGGCTTGAATTAATTGATGAGCCTTTTTCTGTAAATCCAGACCTACGATTATTTGAGTTTTATCTTGACCGCCGCCGAAGAAAAAGAAGTCCTGACTTGAGTCGATTGACTGGCCTACACTTACGTTCGAGACTTTTACATTAATTCCCCGCCACTGACATCTTTTAACAATGGCCGTAATATTTCCCCTGTCTCCATAAGTATCCATTAAATCGGGATAGAGATGGCAGATACTTAAGGTTAATTTTCGTGCCATTTCATAGAACCTCCCAATTTGTTTAGCGAATCTTGAACCTGCAAGAGCGCAGTATAAGTCGACAGGATTAAAAGAGTATCTTTATTGCTCAAATTGTGCAGCGATTTTTGAATTGAGTAATTTACTTCCATATATATACTATTTTTACTCAACTGTA
>CAZLVB010000027.1:0-10688 GCA_964562855.1 uncultured Gammaproteobacteria bacterium
GTAAATTCTCCGATTTAATCTGAACCGCAGCAGATGCTAAAAAAGGATTAGCCGGGCACAAAATGATCGTTCCAGAAAAGTTACTGGCCTCTTGTGAAATTTCTTTGAGCCAAGTGGCGAGATCTTCCAAGGTTTTGTTTGCCTTGTGATTTGCAATAACCAAAGGCGTCCCCCACTGTGCTCTTCGAGCTTCGAGGGGTAAAGTATCATTCATGCTTTGAGATGATCTTTTGGAAGTTTTCTTTTGCTGTTGCACCGATTATGCGGTCAACCTCTTTGTCGTCCTTAAGGAAAATATAAGTTGGAATCGACATAACCTGATACTTTGCAGCTTTATCCTGGTTTTCGTCAACGTTAATCTTTTCAAAGGTGACTTTGCCGGCAAGTTCTTTCTCAAGATCCTCAATTAAGGGTTCCATAAATTTGCAGGGACCGCACCACTCTGCCCAAAAGTCTAAAATCTTAAGCATACTTTTCAAATTATATCAGCGAGTCGTACATTGGTAAATCGGTGAAGATGGTGTTGTATACTGATACACTGAGTCACCGAACATGAGAGATCCTCTTAAAGACCTTGATCCAGCTCAAGTCGAGGCTGTTAAACAAACCGATGGACCGGTTTTGATTTTAGCCGGAGCGGGCAGCGGTAAAACCAGAGTATTGACTTACAAAGTTGCTAATCTGATTGCCCAAGGAGTACGTCCAGAAAATATCCTAGCTATAACTTTTACTAATAAAGCGGCCAATGAGATGAAGGAAAGAATACAAAAGTTAATAGTTCACAGTTCACAGTTCACAGATAAAAAAGTAAGGTCTGTGAACCGTCAACCGTCAACCGTCAACAATCTTCCTTTTGTCGGCACTTTTCATGCTTTTTGCGCCAGACTTTTGCGAGTTGATGGTAAGTTTTTGGGTATACCTTCCAGTTACTTAATTTACGACGATGACGACAGCCTGAGTCTTATCAAGAGGATCATGAAAGAAGCCAATATCTCCGTAAAAAACTTTAGGCCTAGTTCAATTCTGGCGGCTATCTCTTCGGCTAAGAGTGAGCTTGTAAACTCTTCACAATACAAACAATTTGCCCGCGGGCCTTTTGCGCAAACGGTCGCCGAGGTTTACGAGATTTACCAGAAAGAACTGAAGGAACTTTCTGCCTGCGATTTCGATGATCTTCTAATGCAGACTGTTAAGTTGTTCGAGGCTAATCCTAATATTTTGACGCAATACTCGTCGCGCTATCGTTACGTTCTGGTAGACGAGTATCAGGATGTAAATACTGCTCAGTACGTTTTAACGAAACAATTATCTTCGGTCCATGGCAATTTAACTGTTGTCGGTGATGCTTCTCAGGCAATCTACTCTTTCAGGGGTGCAGATTTTAGAAATATTCTGAATTTTGAAAGAGATCTTCCAAATGCCCGTGTTTTTAATCTGGAACAAAATTATCGTTCAACAGGTAATATCCTTTCGGTTGCCAATGCAATCATCACACGTAACAGTTCTCATCCGGTATTGAGGCTTTGGACCGAAAATCCTCTTGGAGAAAAAATCTCGATTTACAGTGCGGCTAACGAAATAGACGAAGCTAATTTCATAGTGGACCGAATTGTTTCATCAAAACTCCCCTATAAATCTTTTGCGGTTCTTTATAGAACCAATGCCCAGTCGAGAACCGTTGAAGAAGCGCTTCTGCATGCCAACATTCCCTATCGAATTTACGGCGGTGTCCGATTTTATGAGCGAAAGGAAGTCAAAGATATCATGGCTTATCTTAGGCTGATTGCCAACCATAAAGATAAAGTTTCCAGAAATCGAGTAGAGAAATTAGGCAAAAAAAGAACGGCTAAGTTTGATGAGTTAGTTAAAGACCTGTTGACTGAGAAAAAACCCCCGAAGCCAATGGCACTGATTGACAAGATTTTGGAGAGTACAGATTATCTCTTGCTGATTGATGATGGATCCGAAGAGGGCTTGATGCGCGTGGAAAATGTTAAAGAATTGAAATCTGTAGCTTCTGATTTTGAGAATTTGCCGAATTTTTTGGAAAATGTTGCCTTAATGGAAGGTATGGTAACACCGGATAAATCCTACGAAGGTAAAGTCGAAAAAGACTCGGTGACATTGATGACTATTCATGCAGCAAAGGGGCTTGAATTCGACAGCGTTTTTGTAATCGGCATGGAGGAAGGCCTGTTTCCTCATTCACGTAGTATGTTTGATCCAGCTGAGCTTGAGGAGGAAAGAAGACTCGCTTACGTGGCCATAACAAGAGCAAAACAAAAAATATACCTGACTTATGCCAGCAATCGTCTGTATTTCGGAACAACCAGTGCTAATTTAGTGTCGCGTTTTATTGCAGATATCCCGGAAGAGTTAGTGTCTCCAATATAATAATTGGTAAAATGAGTTGTGTATTTGAAGGTCCTTGCCACTGACAATCGACTGAAAGTTGCCTTTACGCTTTTTCTGGTATGGATTTTTGCCGTTTGGCAGATGCCTAGTGACCAGCGGGTCTGGGGGTTATTTTACCCAATTTGCGCTATTGCAACAGTCATAATTTCGGATCTGAGTATTACTTTTGTTCGTGATCACAAATTTTACCTGCCTTCATCTTCTTTGGTAACCGGATTTTTAATCGGTCTGATTATCGCTCCGACGGAAAAGATATCGGTGATTGTGCTAGCCTCACTTTTTGCCTCGTTATCAAAGCAATTGATTGCCACAGGCTTGCGACAACATATATTTAATCCGGCTGCATTTGGGATCATGACGGTCAGTTTAGCCTCTGGAGTTTCTGCTGCCTGGTGGGGCGTCGGCGCAAGTTATTGGACATTAATAATCTTAATTCCCCTAATGCTTAGAATTCTTTGGCTCATGAGGCGAGTAACATTGCCGGCTTCTTTTTTAGCAGTCTATTTTCTATTTTTATTATTTAGTTTTAAATCTCTGCAAGCTACTCTTATTTCACTTTTAGATGGCTCAATAATGCTTTTTGCCCTTGTGATGCTCCCGGAGCCAATTACATCTCCAGTCCGGGGCCACTTTAAATGGCTTTTCGGCGCACTGGTTGCGATTATTTCTATCGCATTGACTAGATTAGGAGTAATAGATGAGGTTTTATTACCGGCTCTTTTGATTTCCAATTTGGTAGGTTTTTTCTACTTAAGACTTGGCAAAGCCCCTCTTAAGACCCCAAAGACCGAAGGTGGTCAAAACTAAACCAAACCCTAATACGGCCATTGTTGGCATTAAGATCCCCGCCGGTGCTAGGGTTCCTGCGCTTTGTGAAGCGATAGCTTCCGGCAGGGCACCGATTGTTAAGGTAAACGAAACATTTTGGCTATCAGAACTTATTGAGACAGTATTATCACCAACCAGATCTGCTGTTGGCGTCCAGGACCAGTTACCAGAAGCATCTGCAGTTGCCGAAAGTGATTGGCTACCCACAGATCCTGTGACTTGGGTATTAGCGGTTGTAATTCCCAAAAAAGTAGGCCTTGCAGACGTAACATAAAATTGAGATGCTCCTTGAACAAAAGTAGCACCGCCAACTTGGGTAAGTAAACCGGATCCGGCCAGGGTAGAAGTTACACTGCAATTGTAGGCAAGAATTGAAAAGATTATAAAAAATGCGCTGTGAAGTAAAACTTTTAAAACCTTAGGTAATGTTGGGTAATTTTTTTTAGGGGCAGTCATAATTTAAGCATACAAACAAAAGGCGCTAAATGCAAAATATGGTAGGATTGTTTTGATGATTGTCAGAGAAGTATCAGAGAGTGAAAAAGGTTCCTATAATAAGCTAGTTGGTCACATAATCCAATCCTGGGAGTGGGGAGAATTCCGTAAAAAAGCCGGCATTGATCTTGTAAGGCTGGGTCATTTTGAAGCAGATAAACTAATTATAGCCTACCAATTAACGTTTCATTCAGTACCTTTTTTCAAAAACACCATTGGTTATTTTCCTAAGGGGCCCATGCCCGATGAAAAAATGATTGAAACATTAAGGGAGATAGGCGGGCAAAAAAACGCAGCGTTTATCAAAATCGAACCAAATGTTTTGAGTGACCAGAGACAAGCAACGCAAGATCAATTACCAAAACTAGGATTGATTCCTTCTAAAAAGTCGCTTTTTACAAAGTATAATTTTCTAATTGATCTTTCCAAATCTGAAGAGCAATTATTGGCAGTGATGCATCCTAAGACCCGATATAACATTGGGGTTGCTCAGCGGAAAAATGTTCAAGTTTACGAAAGCACAAAAGATAGTGACTTTGAGATATATATTAAGCTTTATTTTGCGACTACCAAACGACAAAAGTACTTTGGCCATACACAGGCTTACCACACAATGCTGTGGCAAACTCTTGCGCCTGCAGGGATGGCTCGGCTTCTGATTGCAAAATATAATAACGAGCCAGTAGTTGTCTGGATGCTTTTTAATTTTGGCCAAACCCTCTATTATCCTTACGGCGGCTCTTCGTTGGAATATAAGGAGGTAATGGCTTCTAACTTGGTCGCTTGGGAAGCAATAAGGCTCGGGAAAAAAATGGGTTTAAAAATTTTTGATATGTGGGGAGCCTTGCCGCCAGATGCTAAAGAGAACCATCCTTGGTATGGTTTTCACCGTTTTAAGGCTGGGTACGGCCCTGCCCATGTTGAGTACATAGGTACATACGATTTGGTACTCAAGCCCCAGTTATATAATTTACTCAATATCGCCGAGCGGTTTAGATGGGTTTATTTGAGGACAGTGTATAGGTAGTTATCTTATAGTTTTTTCGAGTTCTTGCCAAGTTCTAAATTTTTCGATATAATGTTTTTATTCAAATTTCTTGGATTTTCCCATAATCTTATAAATCTAGCAAAAATTCTCAAATATTGACAATTTTTCTACAATTTTTTTAAAAATTGGGAATTTTTCTTAAAAAGATCTCGAGTTTCTTAAATTTTCCGGAAAATTTTTAAAAAAAACTTACTTCTGTTGAGACTAAAAGAGTTTTGAATAATCAGTCATCATAAAAAATTTTCACTTTGAAAAGGAGCTTTTAGCAAAAACCTATAACGTGATTAGATTTTGTAGAAAAAGATTTTATTAATAACTTTTTGCGGTCGCGCGTTAGGGAAAGGGTTGGTGTTTGCAATCACACGTGTTCTGCTTTTGGCATTTTGCCAAATGAAGTCTTCGAATTTTGGCATTGTTTTTTTCTTGGCATAAACAAAAATTATGTCCGCGACAGCTAAATCTGCCTTCCAAAGACTTTCTCTTTGAACCCATATCTGGTTGCCTAAACCCTCCAGTTTAGTGTGAATAAGGCTTATTGCTATTAAAAACGGGTTTATTTCATAGCCAATTGCTTTTGCCCCTTTCTTGGCAGCAGCTATAAGCAAGCGACCGTCACCGCTTCCAAGATCTACGACTGTTTCCCCTTTTTTAATTTGGGCCAATTTAATTATGGTTTGGACCATTCCCTTTTTGGCGCCGACGTACGGAAGTTCCAAAAACAAGTCAAAAACCGTGAAAAGAAATAAAAGTACTACAAAAAGTAGGAGGAACAAAACAACCAGGAGGATTAAGCTCAAAAATACCGCCATATCAGGAAATTTTAGCAAGGCTAAACGGACAGATGCTATTATATGCACAATAATTGCATGCAGGCTCGCGGCCGAAATATTTTGGGTTGGCCACAAAATTGTTATTTTTGATATCACGGCGGATGTTTTCGGCAGTTTCCAAAATCAAGGTTTCAGTTTTTTTCAGATCTTTTTCTGCTGGCTGACACACACCCTCTATTCCTGTTTCTAAAAAATGGAGTTTTAACTCGTGGGGAATAATTTTAAAGCGTTTAAAGTAGTACAGTGCATAGACTGAAAGTTGGGTTGATTCTTTAGCCTGGTTATTTGCCCTATCCTGATCGATATTTTCAGAAGTTTTATAGTCGATGATAGTAATTTTAGAATCTTTTTCTATGTCAACTCTGTCAAAACGTCCGGTGATAGTTACCCCTTCTAAGGAAAAATTAAAACCTGATTCAATTAGAGCCGGCAACTCTTTAGATTTTATTTCTCTTTTGTAAAAATTGCTCAAAGCAAGCTTACCTCGAGCCTTGCGGCGTTCTTCGTGTTCAATCGTCAAAAATCCCTCACTATCCCAAGCATTTTCGAAGACTTCTAAAACTTGAGGTAAGGTTAAAACCTTGCCGTTTTTCTTAGATCTTAAAAATACGGCAACCGCGCTGTGCAGAGCCGAGCCGTAAACAATCGCGTGATGTCGAAGAATCGGTACTCTTAATACATGGATATAACGATATTTGTATGCACATGTTAAGTAGTCATCAACGGCTCCTTGTGTGAGCTTTAAAACGTCAACGTCAAATAACAATGGTTGACTGGTCTTGACAGGGGTAGGGGCAAATTTTTCAATTTTTTCAATCGCAGAAAGACGTGTTAGAGCCACGTCTGGTTTTGGTTTATCAAGGGCTTCCAGAACAAATGGTGATACTTTCTTGATTCGTTTGCCGCCGACATCCCGTGAATAGGAAAAATAAAGTAAATCTTTGGCTCTTGTCATACCAACATAAAAAAGGCGTCTTTCTTCCTGCATGTGCCAATCTCCTGCCGGTAATGTTTCTTTGATCAACGCTTCTGGGACCTCGATAGCATCGCCCATCTGTCGGGTCGGAAATCGGTCGGAAACCAGATTCACCAAAAATACGACTTTAAATTCCAAGCCTTTAGCCCCATGGACGGTCATGACATTGACAGCGTCGAGCTCCGGGTCAAACTGGACAGTCGCAGGATCGTCTCCAGCATTTCTTATCGCTTCCAGGTAATCGACAAACTGGGCAACCGTTTCTGCACGTGCAACGTCTGCAAATTCCTTGATCTTGTCGAAAAATTTGGCGATATTTTGAATTTTAATAGTCCCTTCGACACCATCTTCGCGTTCAAGCCTTTTGAGGTAGCCGGTCCTTTTAAGAAAATCGTAGGTAACTTTGCCGACATTTTCGCGGCGTGAAAGCGCTATAGCCTCCTCGAGATCCAAAATGACTTTATCTATAATCGCCCGTGACTCATTGGAAATTTCAAGATCTTCATTTTTAATCACATCGAGATTTTTTAAAACATAATAAAGAGAACGTGTCTTTCTTCGTGCGTAGGATGTCAACTTGACAGCATCGGTTGGCGGCAGGCGGTAAATGTCAGACGTTACAAGATTAAAAAGATTAAGACTGTCTTCGAAATTAGAAATAGCAATTAAAAAAGAGATCAGCGTGCCAACTTCTTCCTGTTGATAGAGACCACTAGATCCGACAAACTTATGAGGAATTCCCTTCATATTCAGGGCCCGCAGGAAATGGTCTGCAAGGGAATTGGCGCGGACAAGGATAGCGAAGTCGCGGTAGGTGTAACTGGTACCTGGTGTCTGGTTTCTGGTTGCCGGTTTCTTTTTTTTAGCCATCAGCTTTTCAATTTCGGCGGCAACAAGATCGGCCTCTTCAGAAATAGTGTCGGTGAATAATTCTTGTGGGGGTAGCCCTTGACCTTTGGGTGATTTTAACTTTTTGTTGATTTTGTTTTTTACCTCTAATCTGTCTGGATCGTTGTGACCAATAAGCCGGTACGCTGAATCTAAAATTGCTTGAGTCGAGCGATAATTTTGGGTTAAAACGACTTGCTTTGCTTTTGGGAAATCGTTGACAAACTGCATGATATTGGAAATTGCGGCTCCGCGAAACTTATAAATCGACTGATCATCGTCGCCTACAACACAAATGTTTCGATGTCTAAGCGATAGGAGTTTAACTAAGATGTTCTGAGCGAAATTTGTGTCCTGGTATTCGTCGACTAAAATATATTTAAATTTTTCCTGATAAGTTCTTAAGATTTTCGGTCTTTTTTCAAAAAGCCCGACTGTCTTTATCATCTGATCGCCGAAATCCAAAAATCCGGCTTCATCTTTAAACCTTTCATAAGATTCATAGGCAGCTGATAGCTCTTGATATTTTTTTGCTTCAATTTTTGTTTCCCTTCGGGCCAGAACACCCTCAGGGCCGGTGGCCTGATTTTTGGCGCCAGTCGCAAGCCGTTTGACGTGTCGCGAAAAATCGTTCGGCGAAATATCTTCGTCTTTAAGCCGAGAAAAAAATGCAAGGATCGCCGAGATAAATTTGGTGGGGTTAGAGAGCGGCCGAAAATAATCCAGCTGGAACCTAAAAAGATTCTGCTGGAAAAATAAGACCTGTTGGGGGCGGGAAAGAATCTTAAAATCGGGAGAAAGACCAACCTCCAGGGCATTTTCGCGAAGAATTCGGTCGCCAAAGGCATGAAATGTAGAAATCCAGGTTTCGAAAAAGCCGTAAGGAACAAGTATGTCGACCCGCTCTTCCATTTCTGCAGCTGCTTTGTCTGTAAAAGTAAGGGCTAAAATTTCAGAAGGCTTGGCCAGTCTTTTTTCGATGATGTAGGCGATTCTTCTGGCAATCACCGCGGTCTTGCCGGTACCGGCCCCGGCAATAATCAGAAGCGGCCCATCGGTCGTTGTAACTGCTTTTTTCTGCTCTTCGTTTAAGTCTTTTAAGCTATTGGGCATTTCTTATCTTATCGTGCACTTCAGTTAAAGTGGCTGTATTTTAACACGTAATTGAGCTTAAACTGTTACGATTTTAATTAATTTTCGTTTAGTTTGGTGTATGCAAAGAATTTTGCCTGTATTTACTGGCTTTTTTCTTCTTGCTAATTTCCCGTTTTTGGGCTTTGGTAGTCATGCACAAATTGTCACAAGCTGTGATGCGTCGGCGCAATGGAGAAATCACGGCGCATATGTTTCCTGCGTAGCCCATACGCAGACTGGGGGGGCTGATGTTTCGGTTGCTGCAAAGTCGGATATCGGTAAGGAGGATAATGACGAAGATGAAAACGAACCAGATGAGGTTGAAGTTTCACCTAGTCCAAGCCCATCACCAGAAGTTTTTCCATCTCCTGGGGCAAGTCCAACACCCGAAGCAACAGTAACCGTAACGTCACAAGCATCGATAAATTCAGAAATAATTGGTAAAATTATTGAGAGATTGGAAAACTGGCTAGATCGCCTGCAAGATCTTCTGTAGGCCCAACTCCTAAACTATATAACTATAACTCTATACCAATTTCTGACGATCGTCACAAAAGGGTATAAAATCAAAGCTGTTTTCAATAAAAGCTTATAATTCAGTTGATGATTAAATACGATGTTCCGTTTTATTCAAACACAAAAGATAACACACACTGTGTTCAAGCCTGCTTTAAAAGTATTCTGAAATTTTTTCTTCCGGGTCGCAATTTTTCCTTTAAGACGCTGGATCAAATGTCTAAAAAAGCCGAAGGCAAAGGTACCTGGTTTATTCCTATGTACATTGAACTTAAGAATTTGGGTTTTGACATATTAGAGATTTACGACTTTGACTACCAACGTTTTTACAAAGAGGGAGAAAAATATTTGCGGAAAGTTTTAAGCGAGGAACAAGTTGATTGGTATTTGGCAAAAAGTAACCTGCTCGCTGTTAAAAATTCACTTCCTGAATTCTTGGATTTAATCAAGCCAGCACTGAGAAAAGCGACTATTAAGGATTTTGAAGAGTTGCTTTCGCAAGGCTATTTAATAATTTCCGATGTCAATTACTACGCGATCCAGGAAAAGCCGGGCTACGCTTCCCATGCAGTTGTTGTTTTCGGTTTTGACGATGAAAATCTTTACCTGCACGATCCTGGGTTACCGCCAAGGAAAAACGTCAATGTCAGTAAGAAATTATTTCAAAAAGCCGGAGGCGACAATCTTTCAGCTTTCAAACTTTCCTAGCTTTTTACTTTAATTTTTTAGAGACTTTCTCTTCTATTGTTTGCACCGTTGATATACGAGAGCTTAGACGGCTGAATCGAGTATTGACGTCGTCTGAAGATGCGGCGGCGTTTTTGACGTGCTTGGTCAGAACTCCAAGTGAGACGCCGAATTTGTTGGTTTCATCGCCGATTTCGCGAAGAGCTGCCAAAATTTGTCCTGCCTGTTTTTCGATTCTAGACCCTTCCAGCGACATGATAATTGCCCGCAGATAGGCATATAGGGTGTTTGGAGAAACCGGGCGGACGCGTTTTTGGTAGGCGTAATCGTCAATTTCCGGATTATTGGTCAGAATTTCGTAATAGACTGGTTCTGCCGGAATATACATTAGTGCAAAATCCAGGGTTCCTTCTTGCGGACGAATGTATTTACTCGCGATTGCATCAATGTGCTTTTTTACGTCAGTCACAAAAGATTTGCGGTGAAGAACTTGTTCATGTTCGTCTTTGGCCTTGCTCATTTTTCTAAAGTTTTCCATGGGAAATTTAGCATCGATCGGAATAATTCCTTGCTCCAGTTTCAGGGCAGCGTCGACAATTTCGCCCCCTTTAAAGGCATACTGCAGATGAAAATGTTGTTTGGGCAAAGCCTGACCCAAAAGGTCTTTAAGTATAGACTCGCCTATTTGACCGCGTAGTTTGGGGGATCTTAAAAATTCCTGCAGATCGCGCATACTTCTTCCTAGTTCGGTCATTTCGCCAATTTGTTGTTTTACCCCGGCTATCACCTGTGCAGCTTTATCGAGTCTTTCTGAAATAACTTTGTTTTGATTGACCATAGAGCTGGTATTTTTATCCATCGAACCGCGCAT
>CAZLVB010000028.1:0-10223 GCA_964562855.1 uncultured Gammaproteobacteria bacterium
TTGTGCGTCAGCTCTTCTATTTTTTGATGACTCAATGTATTTATCGGCGAATTCATGCCAGACAAAGTTATAAATTTCCTCAACAGCCAGATGCAGTTCCAAACTATCGAGATTTTTCGTGACCTTCTTCACTGCTTTCTCTAGTTCCGACAAAATCCACTGATCATCTTTGTCACCTCTTGTACTTTCTTGCCCCGTACCGAACTTGTTCTGGTACGGGGCCGTACCTTCTGATCTTAACTCATATATAAATCTCGCAATATTGCGGATTTTAGTCCCAAAGTTCCTGAAGTTTTTCCCTCTCTCATCTAAAATTTCTTTTGAAACCCTTCCGTCACGCCCGGGAATAGAATAAGTATAAAGCGTCATCCTGGTTGCATCGACTCCCCATTTCTCAATTAAATAAGTTGGTTCTATTCCGTTACCCAATGATTTTGAAAACTTTCGCCCCTGCAAATCTCTTAACATTCCATGGAAAAACATTGTCTTAAATGGTATTTGACCTGTGTGAAAGACCGCAAGCATAATCATTCGAGCAATCCAAAGGAATTTGATCTCAGGCGCAGATAACTCAAAATCCCACGGGAAATATCTGTCAAGTAATCCGGATTTCGGATTTTTACCATCGGGCCATCCGAGGGTACTAAGCGGCCACAAGCCGGAAGAAAACCAAGTATCCAAGACCTGTTCGTCCTGCACCCAGCCATCACCCGGCGACTCTAAAGAAACCCTTATATCGGCAGCTTGTCCTAAGCGAGCGGAGGGAGTCGAAGAGCTTGTCCCAAGCGAAGTCGAAGGACTTGTCCTGAGTGAAGTCGAAGGACTTGTCCTGAGTGAAGTCGAAGGATACCATACCGGAATTCTATGACCCCACCACAGGGATCTAGAAATACACCAATCATGGATATCGTCAAGCCAGTCAGTCAAAACCCTGGCATAATTTTTGGGCAAAAAGTTTATCTTCCCATCCCTGATCACCTTGATTGCGCCCTTTGCCAAGTCATCCATTTTGACGAACCACTCTTCGGAAATTAAAGGTTCAACCACACTTTTGCATCTTTCACATACAGCGACAGAATGTTCGTATTCCTCTATCTTTTCAATAGCCTTACCGAGAATTTCAGCAGCTTTTGCTCTTGCTTCGAGCACCCTCAATCCTGATAGTTTTGGATCAAGATTAGTAACTTTTCCCTCCTTGCTGATTACCTGGAGGATGGGCAAGTGGTGATCTTTACCTATTGCATAGTCCAGTAAATCATGACCGGGAGTTATTTTTAATGCTCCTGTGCCAAATTCTTTCTGGACCCTTTTATCTTCAATAACTGGAATAAATGTTCCGGTAAACGGATTTCTTACTTTTCTACCTATGTATTTTTTGTATCTGGGATGTTTCGGATAAATTGCCACAGCAACATCAGCCGCGATTGTCTCGGGTCTGGTGGTAGCGATAGTAATGGACTCATCTGTTTCATCTACTCGATATTTAATGAAGTAAAGTTTTTCTTTCCTTTCTTCATACTCCATTTCAACATCCTCGATAGCAGTTTGGTCTTTTGGGCACCACTGGACTATATACGGACCTTTATAGATAAGTCCCTTCTCCCAAAATGTTTTGAATTGGTAAAAAACTGTCTGTCTTGGCCCATCGTCCAATGTAAAAACTTCCCTGTCCCAATCCGCGGAAAGTCCCATGAATCGCCAGCCGGAAGAAACTTTTTTGTAAATCTCGTCTTTAAATTGCCAGGCCCTCTCAAGCCATCTCTCTCTGCCAAGTTTTTGTTTGGAAAGGTTTTCTTTTGCCAGTGCTCGCTCCAGAGTCGCTTCGAATAAAATTCCGGCATGATCGACTCCCGGCAAAAGCAAAACGTCGAAATCACAAAGCCGCTTAAAACGCGCAACTGCATCCAAGATAGAATGCTGCATGGCGTGGCCCAAATGAAGTTCTCCGGTCAAATTAGGCGGGGGAATCAAAAGGGAATATTTTGGCTTCCTGGAAGAAGGGTCGCTTTTGAAGAAACCATTCTTCTTCCAAAACTCGTAGATTTCTTTTTCGTTTTTAAAAATTTTTTTCATCGGTTTAACAATTTAACAATAAAACAATTTAACAATTCTGATTGTCTTTCACGTGACGGCAAATCAGAGTCCGCTACCACGTGTAAAATGGTCGCCAGCAACACGTTGACATTATGTCAAAAAATCAAGAAGTTGTTAATTAGTGAACTTGGAAATGAAGATTAGAGTCCGCGTAAAGTTTTAAAGGGTCGGTGAAATTTTTGGTGAAAAAGGCGGCCGCTGCAATCATCGCTCCATTGTCAACCGAAAGTCCCTTAGCGGGGAAAGAAGCAGTAATTTTTAGCAGTGAAGCTTGGGCCGCCAGACTTTGACGCAGATTTTCATTGGCAGCAACCCCTCCGCCCAAAACTATTGATTTTGCCTCAAATCTTTTCGCCGCTTTGATAGTTTTTTTAACTAAAACATCAACGACAGCGTTTTGAAATTCCCGGGCAACAGCCGACCGCTCTTGATCTGTTAGATTGCGACCCAAACTGTTAACTCTGTTAACAACAGCGGTCTTAAGTCCCGAGAATGAAAAATCAAAATTGTTAGTATCTATCATCGGCCTGGGGAATTGCTCGCCTTGAGCGAGTTTCGACTCGAAAGGGACATTTGACATTTGCGTGCCCCGTACCGAACTGGTCCCGGTACGGGAGAAATTTTGAGCAATTCGTTCAATCTCCGGCCCTCCGGGATAACCAAGTCCAAGAACTCTGGCGACTTTGTCAAATGCCTCTCCTGCGGCATCGTCAAGAGTTCCGCCTAAATGTCTGAACTGATTATGCTCCCTCATCAGCACCAAATCCGTATGTGCTCCTGAGGCAATCAAAGCAATAAGCGGAAACTTCGGGGCTTGCGTATGTTGAGGACGGTCAGTCGTCAACCAGTTAGCGTACACATGTCCGACCAAATGATTTACGGCTACTAATTTTTTCCCCCACGCCAAAGAGAGGGCCTTAGCAGTTTCTACACCCACCAAAAGCGAACCAATTAAGCCTGGACCATTGGCCACCGCAATTGCATTGATAGTACCAGGTTTATGTATCTTGGTAATCTGTCGGATCGCGGGAATGATAAATTTTATCTGCTGTCTTGCCGCAACTTCAGGAACTATACCGCCAAATTTTCTATGCAAATCGGCTGAGGAGGAGACAATACTGTCGATTACTCGAGTACCATCTTCAACAACCGCTACCCCTGTCTCGTCGCAAGTTGTTTCTATACCAAGGATTAACATAGCTTAATTAAACAACCCTGAGTCAAATCGAAGGGTGGTTTCAATTCCTAAGATTATCATACATATTGAAACCATCCTGAGTGATATCGAGGGTGGATTCTATTCCAAGAATTCTCACAAGAAGATTATAGATGATTAAAGTTCAAAGTTAACGGAATCGCCAATTTCTAAATTGTTAAAATCAGAAAGACCTGCGTTAATCTCCAAAACGTATATCGCGTCAGAAGCGGGTTTATAAACGGCCAATTCCCTGTCTTTTTTACCGGGTTCCGGTGCAACATTCTTGGAAATGTCCACAATTCTTTTGTTCTCATCTATCCAAATAATGTCAATTGCGAATTTCATGTCTTTCATCCAGAAGCCCCAACGACCCGCCTTTTCGAAAACAAAGAGCAAACCACCAGTTAAAGGGAGAGAGTCTCTCTCTGACAGTCCTCTCTTACGATCTTTAGAGTTTCCCGCGACTTCGGCGTCAACACTCAGAGTTTTGACATTAATGCGAACGTCGCCCCGAGTTAACTGCGTCTTGTCCCCGCCTGTACCGGAACCCACAAAAGATGTGGTTGCAAAACCGCGACCGAATATCAATAAAACAACTATTAAAAGAAACAGACCAAAAATAATTGCTAAATCCTTTTTCATAATTTTGAGCTCGGCGAGAAATTATATCAGAGGAGCGATTCATGCATGACTGGAAGGTGCATGAAGCGACCTGCTGATACTTATCCTCCACTGCCCACCAAGAAAATTGCTTGCCAGGGTCTATAATTGGATTTGAAAACTTCATCAATTATAAGCGTATTATTTTTAAAGACTTTTCTGGCAAACACACTGGATGCGCCTGCCGCAGCAAAATCAACCTGCTTTGTAGAACCTTTTGGTAAAGTTGGATCATCTTGGTAAAGATCCGGCGGAGCCGGTTTTACATTTGAAACCACAGGCGTTGTCATCTCCACCCTTCTACCATCACTGGTTCCATAAATGTCAATTTCCAGTCTTGAGTTTGAACTGTCAAATACCGATTGAACAAGAATATGATTGTCTGTATCATTTTTAAATTTAAAGTCGACCGCGGGCGACCAGACTGTCGCATCAAGCCCTGGCTTGATACCTCTTTGCTCATAGTAACCAACGCGATAAGCATGGGCAGTCCGCTCGACCACTGGCAGACCGGCGCTCAGAGCAGCCCTAAAAACAGTAGTCGAAACCTGGCAAATGCCACCCCCATCATCAAGAACTGTTCTGCCTTTTGAGATAACATATGCTTGTTTGTACCCAGTCTTTCCAGAGACTTCGCCAACTGCGCCATTATATGAAAAAACTTCTCCCGGTTTGACAATAGTCCCGCTGATTCTGCCTGCTCCAAGACCTATATTGTAGACCCTGTTGGCAATTGATCCTGCAAAATAAGAGATTCCCTTACCGATGAGTTCTTTGATTCCCAAAGTGTTAATTTCTTCATTGGCGATTCGCGCTCGCGTTACGGCAACCGGCAGATTGATAACAATGTCCTTCTCCAAATTTGGATTGTCAATGGAAACTTTTTCCAAAATCTGCGCTCGTACAAGATCACTGTCCAGTTTTTGGCCATCCCTTGCCGGTGCAAACTTTACCACCTTGCCTTGCGAAAATTCTATTTGGGCATCCTGCGTAGGCCTGTCGATTGTTTTTGCGATACTCTCGATGAATTCGTCCAATTTTGCAATATTTAACTTTACAACTAATACTGGCTCTTCTTGCGAATCGAAAGTTACACGCCTGAAAATCACCGGATTTTGTGCAATCGCCAATTTTGCTGCGTATCCGTCTTCCAAACCTTTTGCTGCAAATTCCAGAATGCTCAGAAGATTCTCACCGGAAAGAACCCAACTATCCTGATCATATTTAAGAACAAGCCTTTGTTTATTAAGTTGCAAAACCCTTTCATGCGCTTTCTGTACATTTGAGGTGGCCACAAATGGCTTTTCTTCCTCAAGACTTACTGAAATTGGAACGTTGGAAAGACTTTCGATTCTGTCTCGCAGTTGGCTATACAACAGAGAGCGATTTGCTAATTTACCGGATTCTTCCGATTGAATTTGGAAGCTACCGTTCCTATAGATAATTGTGGCATCAACCGGAGGATTTTCTAAAGACGCAAGATAATCTGACGTAGTTTTAGCGAGTTTTCCATAATCTATTTCGTAACTTGGCAAAATTACGGTTTTTTTAAATGGGGCAAAAACACTTTCTAAAATGTTTTTAGTTAAAACATCGCTTCTGCCAAACCGAATGATCGCAGTGGTTGTTTGTTCGCCATTGAAAACTATACCCATTTCTTTAACGGGTATTTCGATTTTCTGATTTTCAACTCCGAATAAGATAGACGACTCTTCAAACTCCTGAATTTTCTCATCGACATACGATGCAACGGCCTGGTGATCCCTTCCGGAAAGATTTACGGCTGCGAGGTAAACGTTCGGTAACACTTTTCCTAAATAAATAATTTTGTAGAGAACAAAAATTAGAAAGAGGCCGCAGATAATCGCTAGTAATTTTATCTTCATTTTTCCTTTAGCCAAACGCAAGAAAACCCTGTTTTCCTCATTGGTCAATCCCATATCTATGATATCATAGAGTTTAGGCACGGCACGGGGCGTGCTAAATGTAATGTTGCCTGCCAAAATAATTCTAGCCATCGTAGCCACGCTATTTCTCGCAGGTTGCTCTCTACTGCCTTTTTCTAAAGAGGAAAAAACAGTCACTCTAAAATATTGGGGTCTTTGGGAGTCACCGTCGACACTTAATCAGGTAATTGCCGATTTCAAAAAAGAAAATCCGCAAATCGACGTCATTTATGAGAAAAAATCAATTCAGCAGTACCGGGAAAGCCTGACTAGTCAAATAGGTTCCGGCCAGGGGCCTGATATCTTCAGATTTCACAATACTTGGACCTTAATGCTCGAAAGCTTCCTTGCACCTGTTCCAAAAGACGTTGTCTCCCAATCAGAATTTAAAAAAGATTTCTATCCGACTGTCTTTAGTGATCTTAGAAATTCTCAAAAAGAGTTTGTCGGAGTTCCCCTGGAAATTGATGGTCTTGCCCTTTTTTACAACGAAGATATCTTTAACGCAGCCGGAATTAGCAGGCCGCCGACGACCTGGCAGGATTTTGCTCAAGATGCCATTAAACTTACGGTCAAAGATCCGGTCGGCAACATCACCACCGCCGGAGCCGCGCTCGGCACCGCCTCTAACGTCGACCACTTTTCGGACATTTTGGGGCTGATGATTTTGCAAAACGGCGGCGATGCCAAATCTCCGACCGACAAAGCCTCGGCCGATGCCTTAACCTATTACACCAATTTCGCCAGAGGTGAAAGTCGGGTTTGGGATGAAACACAGCCTGCTTCTACCATTGCCTTCGCCGGCGGAACACTTGCAATGTATTTTGCACCAAGCTGGCGGGCAATCGAAATTAAAAACGCCAACCCTCTTTTGAATTTCAAGGTCTCTCCCGTGCCTCAGCTTGAGGGCGGCAAAGTCGGCTGGGCCACATACTGGGCAGAAGGAGTTTCCGCAAAAAGCCAGGAGAAGGATGCAGCCTTTAAATTTCTAAAGTACCTGCAACAAGAAGAAACTCTGGTTAAACTCTATAGTGAATCGGCCAAAAGCCCAGGCAGATTTTTCGGCGAACCTTATCCCAAGGTTTCAATGGCACAAAAACTTGCCACCGACCCAATTGTCGGCGCATTCATCGCCGATGCTCCCTATATGCGCTCATTTCCAATGGCCTCGCGCACTTTTGACAACGGCTTAAACGACCAGATCATCAAGGCATACGAAGACGCGATTAATGCAACACTGCGCGGCACGCCGGCCAAAAATGCCCTCGAAACTGCTGCCAATAACATCACCAATATAATCAACCGTTTTAAAGCACCGCAAGGTCAGTAAAATTGCTTTTTAACTTCCCTCTCCATTAACATTAGGCTGTTTTAAATGACTCTTCAAAAAGCGCTGTTGGCCACTCTTGTCTACCATGACATATTCGGCTATCCTCTCACCTTAAAAGAAGCCCACAAGTTTCTAATAGACAAAAAAACGTCAATTAATGATGTCGAAAAAGCCCTCTTTCAACTAAGTAGAATTGGCAAAATAAGTTCAAAAAACGGCTATTTTTATCTTGGAGGTCGTCTGGGGATTGTGAGTCAAAGAATTAGTCGGTCACGTCACTCGAAAAAAAAACTCGAAAGAGCGGCCTTTTTTGGGCAAATTCTAAAAGTTATCCCCGGACTCAAACTTGTCGCTGTGTCCGGGGCACTAGCCATGGGAAATAGCCATAAAGATGATGACATTGATCTCGCTCTAGTTACATCTGTTGGTACACTCTGGACCACGCGATTTCTGGCCAACTTACTGCTTTTGCCTCTTAAGCGCGATCCCCAAGGTCAAAGGATTGCCGATCGCGCCTGCTTAAATATTTTTATCGACGAGTCAGAGCTTAAAATCAGGCCGCATAATCTCTATCTTGCCCATGAAATCACCCAACTGAAGCCGCTTTGGGATCGCGACGGCACATATGCCAGATTTATCAAGGCCAACAGCTGGATTAAAAAATACCTACCGAACTGGCAAGCAGGTTCACAGTTCACAGTTCACAGTTCACAGAAAAAGAAACCGTCAACCGTCAACCGTCAACCGTCAACCGTTGAAAAGTTGCTCCGCAGCTTTCAGCTCGCCTACATGCGTTCCAAAATCACCACCGAAAAAATAGGCAAGACACAGCTTTTCTTCCACCCTACCGATACCCAAAAATGGGTGATAGGGGAATATCAAAAGAGGCTTAAAACCCTAGATATCAAACCGACTTGACAAGCGCAATTTAGCTTTGAGATAATTCTAGCGGGCGGAACGTCTTGAGCGAGATCGAAGTCATTTCGATCGAGTCGAAAGACACCACTCTATGTAATATATAGCTCCCCATAAAGGAGCTTTTTTGATGGTTAGACCAAAAGTTATCTTTGTTTCTGGCGGTGTAATTTCCGGAATCGGCAAGGGTGTCGCCACCTCTTCAATCGGCCTCATTTTAAAATCCCGAGGCTTTGCCGTTACCGCCATCAAGGCAGATCCTTATCTTAACGTTGATGCGGGCACCCTTAATCCCATTGAGCACGGTGAAGTCTTTGTTTTAGACGACGGCATGGAATGCGATCAGGACTTGGGCAATTACGAAAGATATCTCGACCAGAACCTCAACTACACGAACTATATGACCACAGGTCAGGTTTTTAAATCAATAATTGAGCGAGAACGCGCCCTTGAATACGAAGGCAAGACTGTCGAGTTTTTCCAGGACCCCCCCCGCGAAATTATCAAAAGAATCAAAGACTGCGCCAGGCACAACAGGGCCGAAATCGTGCTTTTTGAGGTAGGCGGCACGGTAGGCGAGTATCAGAACTTACTGTTTTTGGAAGCTAACAGGCTAATGAAACTTACCAACCCCCGCGATATCTTGCATGTGCACCTGACGTATCTGCCAATTCCATCATCAATAGGCGAGATGAAGTCAAAACCCGCCCAGATGTCCATCCAGCAGCTGGCCTCCTCCGGCATCGACGCCGATTTTGTATTGGCCAGATCTACAGTCGCTGTCGACGAAAAGCGCAAAGAAAAGATCGCCATCGCCTGCGGCCTGGCGCCGGATGATATTATTTCTGCGCCGGACGTTGAGAATATTTATCAAATTCCTCTCAATTTCGAAAACCAGAAGCTTTCAGACAAAATTCTCAAAAAGTTAAACGTCCGGCCCAGAAAAAGCAACTTAACCAACTGGAAAGTCATGGTAAATAAAGCCTTAACGGCCAGAAAAACGGCCAAAATTGCCATGGTCGGCAAATACTTTGCCACCGGTGACTTTACGCTTTCCGACGCTTACCTTTCGGTTATCGAATCCATAAAACATGCCGCGGCTGCGCACGACATTAAACCAAGAATACGCTGGATTGACTCTGCGCAAATTGAGAAAGAAGGCACAAAGATTCTTGAAGGTTTTGACGGGATGATCGTACCCGGTGGTTTCGGAGGTCGGGCAGTAGAAGGGATCATTTCAGCCGTCAAATTTGCCCGCGAAAACAAAATTCCCTATTTTGGTCTCTGCTTTGGCATGCAGCTTGCCGCCGTCGAGTTCGCCAGAAATGTTTTAGGCCAGAAAGGTGCCCACAGCACCGAAATCAACCCCGACGCCAAATATCCGATTATCGACGTTATGGCCGACCAGAAAGATAAAATCAAACTCAAAAATCTAGGTGGTACCATGAGGCTTGGCGCCTGGGATTTTAAAGCCAAAAAAGCGACGATTTTTGCCAAATCATATGGAGCAACTACTGGCTCAGAACGTCATCGCCACCGCTATGAATTCAATAATGCCTATCGTAAATTATTTGAGCAAAAAGGAATGGTTGTGGCAGCTACAACCAAAAACGGCAAACTGGTCGAAGCATTAGAACTTCGTCAACACCCGTTCTTTATGGGTGTCCAGTTTCATCCCGAACTAAAATCCCGGCCTCTTCGTCCTCACCCTCTGTACACGGCTTTCATGAAAGCCGTCAGCGAATATAAATACAAGACTAAAAGACAATCACAATAGTAAAATTAACTATTGCGCGCATTAAAATTACCCGTCTTGACCTGAATAAAATTGAAGGGTTGACAAAATAGAAAACATTGCTAAAATGTTAGCAGTCGCAAGCAATAAGTGCTTGCTTTTTGCCCTAAGAAATACTGAGATCTGAGAATTGAGTACTGAGTCTTACTAAAGCTTGCTCATAACTCGTTCCTCAGCACTCATAACTAACAATGTTAAAACCGCTTGCTGGATATGTCTTAATCGAACCGGCTCCAAAAGAGACGAAGACTGCTTCGGGAATTGTCCTTCCGGACACTGCCGATG
>CAZLVB010000029.1:0-9745 GCA_964562855.1 uncultured Gammaproteobacteria bacterium
AGGTATAAAGACATCATCGGCAAATTAGCACTGCCAAAATAGATGTCTTTGCGGTGCTCGTCGAGTCAGACTCGACTGCGCTCCTAAAAGATATTATTGGAAAGCTCGCCTTACCAAAATAATATCTTTGCGCTTAAATAGCTAAAAGACATCATCGGCAAATTAGCACTTCCCAAATAAATCTTTGCGTACCTCAGCCATTTTGTGGCTTGCGGGGCTAAAAGACATCTGCAAGCTTGCTATTTGGCCAGTTTTGATTTAAAATATAAAAAAGGGAATTGGGTTGTTGGAAGTTGAATATCACCAATCAAGCAGTTGGCTGTTGATATCCGATTTCTAACTCCCTTATCTCCCAACAGTTATATCAATGCAAAAACTCGTTCGTAAGGAAATTAACCTAGCCGGTAAAAAGCTGACTTTAGAGGTAGGCGAATTCGCATCACAGGCTAACGCGGCAGTACTTGCAAGTTACGAAGAAACCGTGGTTTTGGCAACAGTTGTTGCCAAGGAAGCCACAAGCGACCTGGAGTTTTTTCCGCTTGCGGTTGATTACGAGGAAAGGCTTTACGCTGGCGGAAAAATCTCTACTTCAAGATTTATAAAGAGAGAAGGAAGACCGTCTGAAGAAGCTGTTTTAACGGCAAGGCTGATAGACAGATCCATCAGGCCTCTTTTTCCGAAGGACTATCAAGCAGAGGTTCAGGTTGTCATAACTGTTTTATCATTCGACCAGGAAAACAACCCAGGCGTTCCTGCTCTAATTGCCGCCTCCGCAGCACTTTCTATCTCTGATATTCCCTGGAACGGGCCAATTGCCGGACTGAGAATCGGTAGGCAGAACGGCGGCTATATCCTAAATCCGACGGAAACCGAAAAAGATTTCTCCAGTCTTGACTTAGTTTTGGCTTCGACAAAAGAGGAGGTTGTAATGATAGAAGCTGGCGCAAACCAGGTTGACGAAGAATCTGTTGCCAATGCGATTAAGTTTGGATTAGATCAGGGTAAAGATGTAATCAGGCTGATTGAAGATTTACAAAAAGAAGTAGGCAAGGAGAAACAGAAATACGAAAAACTGAAACTTAATGAAGAAAAAACAACAAAAATCAAAGAATTTATCGAAAAAAATATTATTTCCGGTTTGGAAAACCCCAAACTTTCGCAAGACGAGAATTGGTTTAGTGATCAATTATTAAAGCTGGAAGAGGAGTTTCTAAAAGATGACGAAAATGAAATCACCTCCAAGATCTTAGCTAATTTCTTAGACGATGCGGTGGCTGGTTTTTTAAGAAACCGGATACTTTTGACAAAGAAACGAATTGATGATCGATCGCCGGATGATATCAGACCAATAACAGCCAGGGTTGGCATTCTGCCCAGGACTCACGGATCCGGCCTTTTTCAAAGAGGCGACACTCAGATTTTGTCTATCGCCACTCTAGCCTCACCGGCCCTTGAGCAACTAATTGAGGGAATGACCGGCGAGGACACTAAGAAATATATGCATCACTACAATTTTCCGCCTTTTTCCACAGGCGAGGTGAGACGCCTTGGTCCGCCTGGTAGAAGAGAAATTGGGCACGGAGCCTTAGCAGAAAGAGCTCTTTTGCCCGTTCTCCCTTCTCAAGAAGAGTTCCCGTACACTCTGCGGGTAGTTTCCGAAGTTTTATCGTCTGCAGGTTCAACATCAATGGCCGCGGCCTGCGGCTCTACCCTGGCACTAATGGATGCAGGCGTTCCAATCAAAGAGCCGGTTGCAGGCATCTCAATCGGTTTAATTTCCGATAAAATTGACAAGTCAAAATATGTAACCATAGTCGATATTGCCTACCAAGAGGACTCACAAGGTGATATGGATTTTAAGGTTGCGGGTACTAAAAACGGTATTACAGCCATCCAAATGGATATTAAATTGGATGGAATTTCCATAAAAATTGTCAAAGAAGCGCTTGAAAAAGCCAAAAAAGTCAGAATTTCTATTCTGGAAACCATGATGAAAACTATCCCATTGGTTAGAGAGAAAATTTCGCCTCATGCTCCAACCGTTATCCTGGTAAAGATCGACCCGGCAAAAATCGGTGAAGTCATCGGGTCTGGCGGCAGAACCATTAATAAGATAATTTCCCAAACAGGTGCCGCTATTGACATCAACGATGAAGGGGTTGTAACAGTAAGCGGCAAAGACCAAGAGGCCTGTCAGCTTGCTGCTAAAATTATTGAAGGAATTGTTAAAGAAGCACAAGTTGGGGAAGTTTACGAAGGAGAAGTCAAAAGAATTCTGCCTTTTGGCGCTATGGTCGAGGTTTTGCCCGGTAAAGAAGGTTTGGTCCATATCTCTCAAATTGCCGATTACCGAGTTGCTAAAGTCGAAGATGAGTTAAAGATTGGGCAAAAGGTTAAGGTTAGAGTCGCAGAAATTGACGATCAGGGTAGAGTCAATCTTTCGATGAAGTTCGGCGATGAGAGACAAAAGTCTGAAAAAAGGCAGCACTTTGAAAAAAAGAGTTTTAGAAAAAAAATTGATTTCGGTCGAGCAAAACGAAGATAACAATGACAAGGACCACGAGTCCAAAGGCAAAAGTTAAGCTAAGACCCGTTCCGCCACAAAAGAAATTTCCAATCGTTGCAGTTCTTATTTTTTTGCTATTTGCAATTTTTATAATTGCCTCGAAATTAACAATTTCCGAAACCAGTTTAGAAATTAATCCCCATAACAATAAATTTAGGCTCGAGTTTCAAGTACCCAAGAATAAAAAGGAACGTTTCTCACACACTCTCTCTCAACTTAATTTACCGCCTGATCTTGCAAAAGGAGCAGACTTTGAACTTGACGCGACTTCCTCTGCGGCACTCAGCTTTGCCTCGCCGATAAGAGCAAAATTGAATTTCAACTCCAAGCAGATTAGAATCAATGGTTCTACAAACGCTACACAATCACTGTATCAAACAGAAACCTTTAAGCTGCCCACATCAACAAAAGTGGCTATCTTTGCGTCGAGCGTTAAGCATTTATTTGAAAGTCAGATAAGTATTCCCCCGGAACTTAACGGCTTTATAGGCGAATTATTTTCCCAAAAAGGGCAGCTGATTGTATTTTTTGAAAATGACGAATTTCTTATAGTCACCAAAGCCCAAAATATTAATTTTGATGATCTTGCAGGCATAAAGTTTTCAGGTGATGAAGAATACTATAAAAAAGAGCTTATTGCCCCGTCTTTTGAAACGCATCTGTTAAAAATTCCTTTCGAGAAAGAGAATCAAAAATCAACTCTTTCCATATTCCAGCTGGGTCAATGGGCTTTTATAACATCTTCTAGCGAGACAACCCGAAGAATCGTTGATGTACAAAAACTGTCAAAAGATGTACTCGAATTCCCCAAAGAAAAAGAGGCCACCCTAATAGTCTTGGCAATAAACCCAGCAAACGCTTCTTTTGGGCAAATTATATTTAATAGGGAAACAGACTGGATTGATTCATTAGCGAGCGTTGACAGGTTAGAATTTGTTTTGAAGGACAATAAGTTTTCTGGTTTAATTAATTTGAAGTGAACTCACAATCTGCCCAGTTTGAGGATATAAGATTTCTCGAGGAAAAGCTCAAATCCGGGAAAATTCCCCTCGATTTATTCCAGAAATCGCAATTAATGGTTGACAGACTTACAAGGCTGGCTTCAACCTCTACCTTTTCTCAAGAGTACGATTTGGTTACAAGATATCTCGATTGGATCGTTTCCTTACCCTGGGACAAGCGTACCGAAGATATTCTTTCGCTTAATAAAGCTCGCCAAATTCTAGATGGTAATCATTACGGCCTCGATCAAATAAAGGAAAGAATACTCGAATATATCGCCGTTGCAATTTTAAAGAAGGAACAATCAGCTCAAAGCTCATCAAAAGATCACAAAGCCCCCGCCCTTCTTTTTGTCGGTTTAGTTGGAACCGGCAAAACTACCATGGCCTACTCGATCGCCCAGGCACTGGGGCGCAAGTTCGGAAGAATTCCCATGGGAGGCATGGGAGATGCGCTGCAGCTTAGAGGCAGGTCTCGAGCGTATCCAGACGCTGAACCAGGCCAAGTAATGAAGGTATTGCGCAGAGTAGGCACTAAAAATCCGGTAATACTTCTTGACGAAATTGACAGGGTAACCGAAGAGGCAAGAGCAGATATAATGGGAGTTTTAGTAGAACTTTTAGATCCGGAACAAAATAGTAAATTCCTTGACCATTTTATCGATTACCCTTTCGATTTATCCGAAGTACTATTTGTGGCAACAGCTAATAACACGCAAGGTATAGCAACAGCCGTACTAGATCGGCTGGAATTGTTAGAAATGCCTTCATATACCGACGAGCAGAAAATAATAATAGGCAAAAATTACTTGTTGCCGCGGGCACTTTCGGCATCCGGTCTGTTAAAAGAAGACCTGGTTCTGGCAGAAGATATTTGGCATCAGATTGTCCGGCCGCTTGGTTTTGACGCAGGAATGAGAACTTTAGATCGGACAATTAACGGTATCTGTCGAAAAATCGCCAAGCTTAAAATAGAGAATAAAGTAGAAAAGATTGATATCAAAAAGGACAATCTCAAAGAATTCTTACCCTCTTGGTAAAGCGACCTATTTCGAGCAAGCGGGGGCCACGGCTTCTAGCCGTGGGTGAAACCTTTGCTTTATTATCGCGAAGCGAAGAAAGAGAGGACCATGGGCTACGCCCATGGGAATCTCTTCGAAGAAGAGTTTATTATTTAGAAGCGCAAGGGGATCCTATTTCCGAGCTTAGCGAGCAAAACAGGTTACAAATTAACATTTGTAACCTATAGCATTTATAGGCTACTTGATGTAAAATAAAAATTGGCTTCTTACAAAACTTATGAGAAGATATCGCAGAAGAAAGATCGTATCACCCCTAAATTTGGAAAAAAAGACAATAATGTCTATTTTAGGGGTTTTGACTTTAGCCTTTTCTGTATTGCTTGCGCTTTCATTTTTCAGCCAGGCAGGCATTCTTCTTTCGACAAGAATCCAGCTCTACAGCATATTTGGGGTAATCATCGTTGCCATTCCGGTTTTCGGTGTAATTTTTTCTCTGCTTTTGTTTTCTATACAATCAAGATTTACTAAAATTAATATTATCCTCGGCTCAATCTCACTTGTGCTATCGGTTGCAGGTCTCCTAGCCCCTTTTTCTGCGCATCTTGCCGGGATTTTGGGAATGACCCTCTATACTACGATTAAATCAATTGTTTCTCCGATTGGGGCTGTTTTTGTTCTGGCTTTTACCTTTCTGCTTTCTCTGATAATTATCGCTAATACTAGCCTTGATCAAGCACTTACCACCATTGTTAACTTTTATAAATTCACTGGCAATTTTTTCAAAAATTTAACCAGAAGATTCCCTAAAACTCATCAACCCAAAATAGTTGCAAAGAATCTTGCCCAAATTCCTTCCGCCAGACAACCTAAAAATCTTGATAATACTCTTTCGCCAACGTTAGTTGTCAATAGCCCAACTGACGCCCAAGTTTGGGAATATCCTCCGCTGTCGCTGCTTTCAGATCCCAAAGGAAGTTCGGCAAATAGAGGCAACTTAAAACAAAATGCGCAGATTATCGAAAAAACTCTTGAAAGTTTTGGTATTGTTGCTCAGGTAGTGGAGGTTAATCAGGGACCGACAGTTACTCAATATGCTCTAAAAATTCCAATGGGTACAAAACTTTCCAAAATTTTAACTTTGCAAAACGACCTTGCATTGGCACTAGCTACATCTACCGGTAGCGTTCGTATTGAAGCTCCAATTCCCGGAAAATCATTAGTTGGTATCGAGATACCCAATATTTCACCGGATATGGTTCCTTTGAAAAGCATTCTTTCAAGCGATGTCATGAGGGGTGCAAAATCAAAGCTTACTGTGGGGCTGGGCCTTGCTGTTTCCGGCAGCACCGTGATTGCCGATATCGGCCGAATGCCCCATGTTTTAATTGCCGGCACTACCGGTTCAGGCAAATCTGTACTTTTAAACTCGATCATTGCTACTCTCCTTTTTAGAGCCAGCCCCCAAGAAATAAAGTTAATTTTGGCCGATCCGAAAAGAGTAGAATTAACAGAATACCAGGACATACCTCATCTTTTAACACCGGTCATAGTCGATGCAGATAAAATTTTATCAAGCTTGAAGTGGGCGATGGCCGAAATGGAAAGACGCTACAGATTATTCCATGAAGCCCAGGTAAAAAATATTTCAGGTTATAATGAGTTGTCCGGGTTTCAAGCCCTACCTTATATTGTAATTGTCATAGACGAATTGCATAATTTAATGGAATTTGCCCCTGTCGAGGTTGAAGATGCAATTTGTCGTATTGCCGCCATGGCTAGGGCGACCGGTATCCATCTGGTAGTGGCTACACAAAGACCGTCTGTCGATGTCATTACCGGATTAATCAAGGCCAATATTCCCTGCAGAATCGCCTTTAACGTTTCCTCTATGGTTGATTCCCGAGTAATCATTGATCAACCCGGAGCAGAAAAACTGCTTGGCAAAGGTGATATGCTTTATGTTCCGCCGGATGCCAGTAAACCGATGAGAATCCAGGGGGTCTTTGTTTCCGATACCGAAATTAGAAATCTTATTGGTTTTCTCAAAAGATCCGGCATTGCCCCCGAATATACAGAGGAGGTTACCCAGATGCCAGTAGGCAAAATAGCCGGTGTCACAGGTGGTCAGGCCGATGAACTTTTCGAAGAAGCAGTCAGAACCATTGTTCAGTACGATCGCGCATCAGCTTCACTTTTGCAACGGAGGCTGCGAATTGGTTATGCGCGGGCAGCAAGACTCTTAGATGAGCTTGAAATGGCCGGTATCGTGGGACCAGGCGAGGGCTCAAAGCCCAGAGATGTTTTAGTTAAAAATGCCGAAGACTATTTCCAAAGCCAAGTTCAAAATTCCTCATAAAATTAGCCATGAGTCAGGTAGGTGAGCTCTTTTCTCAAAGGAGAAAAGCAAAGAATGTATCACTCGTCAAAGTTTCGCATGACCTATTAATCAAAAAAGAACATTTGGAAGCAATAGAAAAAGGACAATGGTCAATCTTGCCAGAACCTACTTTCACCAGGGGTTTTATTAAAAACTACGCCGGGTATTTAGGACTAGATGCATCAAAAATTTTAGCACTTTACCGCAGGGAATATGACGAAGCGAAATATCCCCACAAACAGTCCCCACTCAAGAACCAAAAGCGTCTGCAACTTACGCCTAATAAATTAGCGACTACCATGCTTATCTTGACAGCAGTCGTTTTTGTTGCTTATTTATTAATCCAATATTTTTCGATTCTTTCTGCGCCGAAATTAGAAATATTTTTTCCTCCCGACGACTCTACAACCTCAATTCCTGTCGTTGCCATAGACGGTAAAACCGAAAAAGAAGCAATAGTTGCGGTAAATGGACAATTTGTACCCGTTGATGATCAAGGAAATTTTTCCCATCAGTACCAGCTTACCGAAGGCAGAAATACTATTGAAATAATTGCCTCAAAGCGCCTTTCCCCAAAATCAAAAGTGACTAGAGTTGTCCGCCTCTCCCGTTAAGTCGTTGACAAAATTAGGGGATTGAAGTAATCTCAATTCGCAATTGAAAATTAGAAATTAAAAATTAAAAATTAAGGTATGCTGCCCTTAGAGCTTTCGCAGATCGTACTTCTTACAATTATTATAATTTTGACATTATTTCTAGTGGTATTAGGATTTCAGGTTTTTTTTGTCCTAAAGGATTTAAGAATCACCCTCAAGAGAATGAATAGTCTCTTTGATGATGCCAATGAACTTGTAGATGATGTTAGAAAACCTATTGAGAAAGCCGGCAATTTTTTTACGGCCTTAACCGCCGGTGCTGGCTTGGTCCATCTTTTGAAAAAAGGAGCAAAAAATGAGCGATCACGAGAAAAATAACAGCGTTTCATCTCTAATTGTCGGCATCGTTATTGGCGCTGCCGTAACTTACTTATTTACCAATAAAGAAGGCCAGAAGTTAAAAGATAAACTACTAGTTGAAGCTGAAAAGCTGCTTGGTAATCTGAGGGAAGGATTAGAAGAGGCTGACCAGGAAACAAAAGAAGTCAGAGAAGAAATCGCACACAAGGTGTCTGCCGGTGTTGATGAGGCTAAAGAAAAAATAGGAGAAGAAGTTGACCAGCTTCCCAAACACATGCAGGAGATTCAGAAAAAAGGCCGCCGCTTCTTCTTCCGGAGAAGTCATACTTCCCGGGAAAGTTAGACTTTCCGCCGCCACGCTCCCGAATCCTAACCAAACTTACGGACTTTTATAACCCGGAAGTTTATAATTACAAAAGAAGTGAAATCTGGTGAGTTACGCCGGAAATATCTAAAGTTTTTTGAAGAGCGCGGTCATAGAATAATCCCTTCGGCTTCATTAGTCCCGTCGGAATCAGTCGAACTTGCCGGTACGCAACGTGTGCTATTTACCACCGCCGGTATGCACCCGCTCGTGCCGTTTCTTCTTGGCCAACCTCATCCCGAAGGCAAGCGTCTCGTGAATGTTCAAAGATGTCTTAGAACAGACGATATAGACGATGTCGGTGACAGCGTCCACAACACCTTCTTTGAAATGCTTGGCAACTGGTCACTTGGAGATTACTGGAAAGAAGAAGCAATTTTCTGGTCCTGGGAATTTCTAACTAAAGAATTAAAACTCGACTCGAAACGAATTTATGTATCGGTATTTGCTGGGGATGAAGATGCTCCATTCGACGAAGAATCATATAAAATCTGGAAAAAGCTTGGAGTGTCTGAAGATCATATTTTCCGCTACGGCAAAAAAGAAAATTGGTGGGGTCCGGTTGGCCCGGTCGGTCCTTGCGGGCCGGACACCGAAATGTTTTACGATACAAATCCGCAAGCAAAGTCAAAAATAGATCCATCAACCGATTCTAACCGGTTTGTCGAAATCTGGAACGATGTATTCATGCAACATGACAAACAGGCAGACGGATCATACAAACCACTTTCACAAAAAAATGTTGACACCGGCATGGGCCTTGAGCGCATGCTGATGGTCTTGCAAGCTGCTCCTACGATTTATGAAACCGATGTTTTTTTAGACCTGATCAAAAAAATCGAGGATTTATCAGGCAATTTTCAAGATCATTCAGCACGTATTGTTGCCGACCACATCCGCTCATCAGTTTTTCTAATCACAGACGGTGTCACACCATCAAATGTCGAAAGAGGCTACATCGCAAGACGCCTGATTCGCCGTGCCGTTCGTCATGCCAATCTTTTGAATTTAGACGCCGATTTTCTGGCAGATCTTGCAAAAATCACAGTTAAAACATACGGAAATTTTTATCCGCACCTTGTGGAATTTGAAAAGTCAATCTTTTTAGAATTGAAAAAAGAGGAAGAAAAATTCAAAAAAGCTCTTTCAGAAGGCATCCGCCATTTCGAAAAAATCACAAGTGATATCAACGCTAAAAATGCCTTTGATCTTTACCAGAATTTCGGATTTCCAATAGAACTTACGGTTGAACTAGCCAAAGAAAAAAATAAAAAAGTCGACATTGTCGGATTCGAAAAAGAATTTAAAAAACACCAGGAAGCTTCGCGTAAAGCCGGCGAAAAAACTCAAGGAGGACTCGCTACGCAGTCAGATCAAGCAGCCAAACTGCACACCGCCACCCATCTTTTGCATCAGGCTTTGCGTGATCTTTTAGGAAACCACGTTCATCAAACAGAGT
>CAZLVB010000030.1:0-9153 GCA_964562855.1 uncultured Gammaproteobacteria bacterium
TAATTGCTTCTAATTGTTTTTCGCTAGACAAATACTTTTCCATTTCAAGCGAAAGAAAGCGCAAATTTTTAATACCTTCTTCGGCTTTACCTGAAACAACCTTTGCAATCAGATAACCCCACGCGATTTGCGCAACTAAAACTTTGGTACTCATTACACAAACCTCCGGGCCGGATTGCGACATAAATTTATAATCAGACATCCTTGTCATAGTAGAACCCTGCATATTTACATATGAAGCTATTTTTACACCGCATTTAGCAGCATGTTCCAAAGCTTCCAACACATCTGCGGATTCTCCGCTCTGAGAAGGAGCAATTATCAAATCCCGGTTGGAAAATAGGTCAAAGTATTCAATCGCTTCCGACGCGCTTAAGCCCGTAACAGGTATTTTTGCATGCTTCCTTAAATAAAATGCCGTTTGCTGTGCAGTAAGACCGGCTGATCCGCTCGCTACTGTATAAACATTGTCGGCGCGCTTTATTGCTTCGACAAAATCCTTATATATATCAATACCCTGACTGAGCAGCTGCCTAATAACATAAGGGCCTTCATTTATTTCCTTAAGCATAAAATGCGGGTATCCTTCTTTGTCGATCCGGTTGTCTTCAAAATCAATTTTTTCTTCTTTATATTTGATTGACTTTCCCGATTTAATATCAATCAAAGAAACCCTCCCCTTATTGACAACTACCATCTGGCCGTTTTCGACAACAATCATTTTTTCAGCATAAGGGGCAAAAGAAAGAGTATCGCTAGATAAATAAATCTCCTCACCCGATAAACCAACAACCAAAGGGGAGCCATTCCGGCAAGCGATTATTTCATCATTCTTTGTGACTAGAATAATCGTATTTCTTCCAGCTAATTTAGCAAAAGCCTTCCTCACAGCCTCTTTTAGGGGTCGGACCCCTTTAGGGGTTGAACCCCTAGAGTGATCCTCTATCAGTCTGACGATTACCTCTGTATCCGTTTGGGTATTAAACTCGTGACTGTTCTTGGCGAGTTTCGACTTAAGCTCCAAGTAGTTTTCGACTATTCCGTTGTGTGCCAAAGCAAAAGATTTATCAGAAGAATAGTGAGGATGAGCGTTTGTTTCCGAAATTCCGCCGTGTGTTGCCCACCTGGTGTGGCCAATTCCGATATTGGATTTAAGATTTAAGATTCTAGGATTATGAACTTCACCAATCGCCCCAACATGCTTTTCAACTACAATATTGGAAATTGGAAATTGGAAATTGGAAATTCTTGCCCTTTGGGCAAGCGCAACTCCCCAAGAATCGTAACCACGGTACTCCAGTCGTTTAAGTCCACCGAGGATTACGTCAGCTGCGTCTTTATCACGGCCGATATAGCCAAAGATTCCACACATAAATTAGTGATTAGTAATTAGCGACTAGTTATTAGTGCAAACCAATTTTAGTAGGCGTCCATCCGAAGCTTTTTGCAAAGGATGGGAAGGCATCCGCAGATAAAATCGATCTTTATAAACCCCTCCGCTCAATCGATTTTACCCTGAGCGACATCGAAGGGTTCATTATTCGCTGATCCTCAAAAGAGCTTTTCAGCGATCCTTCTCCTCGTATCCCGCCAGCTGGCGGACCACACGCTGCGCCTTTTCTAAACCCCTCCTTTCTTAAGTGGATAATCTCGAGACTCCATTATAGATATTTCCGGCACTTTTTTGTATTTCGGATTTTTAACAAGGGCTGGCTTTCCATCGCGCTCGACAATATAATAGGCAAAACCATGCATTTCTTTTACCGCTTCATAATCAGCATGCCCCGGTAACGATACGGGATCGTGATCTTCAAAGTTAACAGGCGAATCGTCGGCTGTCACGAAAAATGTATTAGAAATATTGGCAACCAGATGCCCCCACTCGGCAGGAATAAATATCGAATCTCCCCTCTTAACATGCACCGCATACATTTCCTCTATCTCATCATTTATCGACTTTCCGCTACCATCAACCGCTCGCCTCTGCACTAAAACTATCCCTTCTCCAAAAAGCACCCAATAAGTTTCGTCAAGTTTGCCAACATGATAATGGCCATAAGTCTTAATGTACTCCTGTCCAACTTTCCCCGGTTCCCAAATCGTTATATTTCGTTGATCCGACCCGCCTCTAACCATATGGTAGTGGACCGCAGGCCCTAAGCTTGTCGAAGGGTCCATCAGAACATCCTTCATCTTTTCGTGAGTTCTTTCTGCGTAATGTTTAGCTGTAAAGTCTTTCATTCTGTTTTTGCCTGCTGATTTCTCTTGTCACGCTCTTGTGGAGTTTCATCACTTCTTGAATAATCATCTTCCAATCTAAAAGTCGTCCCAACTTCCGGTGTTGAAACCTCGATAAAGTCACAATCTGTAATCCCCTTAAGCCTGTGTCTTTGGCCGACTTCACAGCTATAACCCTTCCCGTGGACTAATTCTTCCTCCACCAACTCTCCATTCTCCTCTCTTTCCCAAATCACCGCGCCTCTGCCGGCAATCAAAAACCAGGTCTCCAACTTCTGGTCATGCTTTTGTAAAGAAAGCCTCGCGCCGGCATTTACATGAATCAATTTGCCCATATAGGGTTTGTCGTCGGGAGTAAAATGGACTTCAAATCCCCAAGGTTTCTCGACTCTTCGGACATAGGGTAAAGTGTCAAAATGTTGCGGATTTTCGGGCATGGGACTTTTACTGTCCGTATCTTCTCTGCCTTGAGGCATAATCAGTGATAGCTCGCGCAAGCTCTTTTTTCGAAAAATCCGGAAAATAAAGTTTTGAGAAATAAAATTCGGTGTACGCTGTTTGCCATGGCATCATCCCGCTGATTCTTTTTTCTCCGGATGTTCTAATCAAAAGATCCGGTTCAGGCAGACCGGCAGTATCTAGGTTTTTGCTAATCAGTTCCTCATCAATCTGTGACGGCTTAATTCCTCTTCTGACAATTTTCCTAAAAGCCCTGACAAGTTCATCCCTACCGCCGTAATCAAGACAGATGTTTAAAATGTAACTTCTGTTTTTGGCAGTCTGTCTTTCGATCGAAAGAAGCAGGTTTTTAAGGCTTTGAGGAACTCGATCACGCCTGCCTAACCACTTAAATCTCACTCCTTCTTTAATCAGTTCATTAACATGTTTCTTAAAAAAGAGCTGGTAAATCTTCATTAAATAATTCACCTCAGGACCTGGCCTTTTCCAATTTTCGGTCGAAAAACTCCAAAGAGTCAAAACTTTAACACCAATATTCTTAGACGCTTTAACAACGTTAAAAGCCGTCTCCAAACCTCGCTTGTGGCCCTCTATGGGTTCAAGACCGTGCTTTTTTGCCCATCGCCTATTCCCGTCTGGAATGATCACAACGTGTTCGGGGACTATCGTTGCGGCACCGATTTTACTCATTAATGTAATGTCACAAGAAAAGTCGCTTTGCTCCTGTTCTTTGAGATATCTCAAAGAATAACAGAAAATAAAGTCGCTTTCAACAAAAAAGTTAGCTTTCTCTGTTTACTGAAAAATCAACTAATCCACGATATAGCAATTTTAGACTATTAGCTTTACTAATGTTTTCGATTTGTTTGTAAGCCGAATTAGCCAGTTTCACCTTTTCTTTTTCGCAAAATTCCAAAGCGCCGGATTTTTTTATCAGTCCTTTAATAATTTCAAGATCACTCTTATTTGTAATCGGACTTCCCCAAATTTTCAAAATTTTCTGCTTATCACCTTTATTTGCTTGCGCCAAAGCTTTGTAAATAAGAAGCGTATTTTTACCCTCTCTCATATCAGAAAGCGTTGATTTACCCAGGCCTTTTTCATTTCCAAATATCCCCAAAATATCATCTTGAAGCTGAAAAGCCTTACCTGTTGAAAGGCCAAAACCTGTCAATGCTTCAATCTGTTTTTTGCCAGCACCTACAAGCACTGCCCCAATTATCAGGGGCCCGACAAAGCTGTATCTTGCCGTTTTAAGATCGGTAACCTGCCAAATATCGCCTAAACTAATTCTGTTCCGCTTCTTAGAAAGTGCGTTTTCCACGTCTAACGCCTCTCCGTACGCAGTTTCTAAAATGACACCTGTCAATTTATCAAGACAAATTCTCTTTATACGATCGCCAAAATTTGAAGAATTAATCAACCGGATAGCCTCAAAACAAGCAATATCTCCGATAATAATCGCCTGACTTATACCGTAATGAGCACCGGCCAATTTTTCGTATCTCTTGTGGATAGTCGGTTTATTTCTTCGTGTTTCGGATTTATCAATAATATCGTCATGAATTAAAAGAAAACTATGAATAATTTCGAAAGCCAAAGCGATGGGTAAGATTTCTTTTATCCTCTCTTCAACTTTGTCTCCTTGTCCCTTTGTCACCCGCCCTGAGTAATATCCTAACCAAACTAAAAACGCCCGCAGCCTTTTGCCGGATGCAGAAAAGTCAAATAAATCTTCGTAAAATTTTCTAATCAGAGGCGGATAATTATCTAGACTTTCAATCTTATCCTTGAAATATTTTTTTAAATACGGTTCGAAAATCGCTAAGAATTTCTTGAGCGTTTTTTCAAAATGAGAAGGTTCGCTTTCTTGTATGAGCGGCATTGCGAGCCTCACCCATGGAGCATATTTTTTTGGATTTTCAGAAACATCATCCAAGAAGTTCTGTTCATCGACCCATTTATATTTATAAGCCACATACTTATTTGGACTAATTTTACCATCGTACTCCCCGGTCAAAATAATGTCGTATTCATTCTCACAGAGTTGGCCGTCCTGGGCAAAATAGCTAACTCCCCCCAAAATTTTAAGCGGGATTTTTTTACTGATTCCGTACTCCCTTAAAAGACAACGGTAAGTTGCCTCCTGTGCTGTTTCCTCACTTCCGTCCTTTTTACGCAAATGGTGAGTAGAGCCCGTAAAGTCCCAAATACTGTTGTGAATCTTATGTTTTCTGTGTTGAAGTAGAACTTCTCCGCGCCTGTTGTAAAGAAGAATGGAAATTGCCAAATGCCTTCTACCCCGCCCCGTATGTGCAAAAGCCTTGCTTATTAATTTCCCGGTCGGTACACCCTCTTTATCAACTTCGATTACTTGTTCAGTCATTAATTTGCGAGTTTGCCCTTATTTTTGAGTCCCGACCCTGTGTTTTTCGACCCAAGCAGTACCCTTATCGCTTTGTCTTGCCATTTGCACTAAATCGTCCGGCAGGGGAAACTTTATCTCTTCACGTAATACGTCCAGTTTTTCAACTTTTGCCCCCGGGTTTTTAGAGAGCAAAAAATTAATAAGGTTTTCTACTAAATATTCTGGCGCAGATGCACCGGAGGTTACGCCAAATGTCGCGGCATCCCCAAACCACTGATCTTTAACTTGTGATTCATCATCAATAAGATAAGCGCGAGTTCCCTCATCGCGACAAACCTCTACTAATCTATTGGAATTCGAGCTGGTTTTTGATCCGATTACCAAAACCAGATCACTTTTTTTGGCAAGTTCCCTTGCCGCCTTTTGCCTGTTTGTCGTTGCATAACAGATATCACTTGCCGGCGGCTCAATGATCTTTGGAAATCTCTTTTTCAGGGCCTCTATGGTTTTTGAGACATCGGCAATCGAAAGTGTCGTTTGCGTCAGATAAACCAGCTTTTCTTCTTGCGGTGGAGAAAGACTTTCAACTTCCTTTTCCTCTTCGATTAGCGTTATCCAACCTTCCGGTACTTCGCCCATCACCCCGATACCTTCCGGATGATCTCTGTGCCCAACATAAATTACAAAATAGCCCTCGCGTACATACCTTTGGGCTTCCAAGTGGACTTTGGTGACTAAAGGACAAGTGGCGTCTATAACTTTATGCCCGCGCCTCTGGGCTTCTTCCTTGATTCTTGGATCTGTACCATGGGCACTAAAAACCAATACGGACTGGGGCGGTACCTCGCCCAAATCCTCGACAAAAACTGCGCCTTTTATTTTGAGATTTTCAACAACGTGAATATTGTGAACAATAGCGTGCTTGACATAGACAGGCGGGCCAAAAATCTCAAGTGTCGTCTCAACCACGTCAATCGCCCGGTCAACCCCGGCGCAAAAACCTCTTGGATAGGAAAGTAGAATTTTTCTAAGCATTTTTGAGTTTCTTAATCTCCCTTCTGTATCCTTTCTCGATAAGAACCTGCTTAATCTCTTCAATAAAAACCGGCAGCAATTCTTCTTCTTTTAGTGTCCTAATAAGTTTTCCCTTCTTAAATATTGCTCCCTGGTTTCTGCCGCCGCATACGCCAATGTCGGCAAAACTTGCCTCTCCAGGACCGTTTACTACACAACCCATGACCGCCACTTTTATAGGAGCATCAAGAGGCGAAACAATCGCTTCGACAGATTTAGCAAGACCAATTAAATCAATTTGGGTACGCCCACAAGTCGGACAAGCTATGATTTCTACTCCCTTTTGCCTCAAACCCAAAGATTTAAGAATCTCCCAGCCAGCTTTGACCTGCTCCTTGGGATCATCAGCGATCGATACTCTTATGGTATCTCCGATACCTTCTGCTAAAATCGACCCGATCCCAACAGCACTTTTAACAGTCCCTGCCCAAAGAGTACCTGCTTCTGTAATCCCGACATGCAAAGGGTAGTTAAAACGTTTTGCAAAAAGCATATAAGCCTCTCTGGCAATAACCGGGTTATCACCTTTTAGAGAAACCACAATGTTGAAAAATTTTAACTCTTCAAGAAGCTTTACGTGTCGTGTTGCCGATTCAACCATTACCCTGGGAACGCCATATTTGCCATATTGTGCATAAAGGTCTTTTTCCAAAGAACCCATGTTGACACCGATTCTCATCGGAATATTTCGTTCCCTACAAACACCAACAACCTCTTTGACCCGGTCGATACCGCCAATGTTTCCAGGATTGATCCGCACCTTATCCGCACCGTTTTTGGCAGCTTCAATTGCAAGTAAATATTGAAAGTGTATATCAACTACAAGCGGAATTTTTATCTGTTTTTTAATTAATTTTATTGCCTTTGCCGACTCTATATCCGGAACAGTAACCCTAATAATTTCGCAACCTGCTTCTTCTAAATCTTTAATCTGTCTAACTGTGGCCTCAACATCGTGTGTGAGAGTTTGAGTCATTGACTGAACTCGTACCAAGTTGCCATTACCTATTGTCAATTTGCCAATTTTTACTGCCCTGGTTTTATCCCGTGTATACATTAATTGATTGTTCTGGCAGTTATAATTTGTTTGATACCGCGCATATTTTTTAACTTATTTTTAGCTGCTTGGGCCCCGCCGATAGAATCAAAAAACCCGACAACCGAAAGTCCTGATCCTGCCATAATTACAGCTTTGGCGCCGACGCGCATCAAACTCGTCTTGAGTTCATCTACGATTGGAAACTTAGAAGATACAAGAATTTCAAAATCGTTAGTAAGATTTTTCAAGATACCTATTTTATCATTTTTCAAAACTGCCGTTTTGAGTTTCTCAAATTTGCCAAAATTGCGGCCAATATCTCTAGGGTTCAAGTTCTCGTAAACCCAGGCAGTCGAAGGCTTCTGTTCTCTTGGCACAACAACCAAGAGCCCAAAACTTGGCAAATGGGAAGAAAGAGCGGTCACTTTATAATTCTTCCCATCGCCAACGATCTCGCTTAACCCTCCATACAGACTGTAATAAAAATCCTTGCCCAACAATCTTGAGATGCTCTTTTTTTGATCCTCGGAAGGCATAATTTTCCAAAGTCGTGATAATCCTAAAATTGTCGCTGCGGCATCGCTGCTCCCACCACCAAAGCCGGCCCGTATGGGTATATTTTTGGAAATTTTAATTTTTACTCCTAATTGCCTATCTCCCACTGCCTTTTTGAAGAGCGTCGCTGCCTTAAAGACAAAATTATCTTTCCCTTCAGGCACCGCAGGATCGTCACAAATGACCTCAATTTGCCTCTCCTGTTTTTTAAAAGAGAGTTGATCCTGTATATCTATTTGGCAGTCTACATAATGAACTGGAAAATAACCGTCCGGCTTTTTTTTGGGATCTATATGAATTGCCAAATCTAATTTTGCGAAAGCTGCGGTTTTAAGCATTGACAAGCAAAACGATAGTAGTTGCCGCGATTCCTAATCCCTTTCCAAAGGGAGTTAAACCTTCGCCTGAGGTAAAAGTAATTCCAACTTCTCCTTCATTGATTTCCAGAAGGCTCGCAATATTCTCTTTCATAGAGGAAACAGCATCAAGAGTAACTTGGGGTTTTTTGGCTTCAACACAAATTGAAACGTTTTTTACCTTATATTTTTGCGCCCTTGCTTTGTTAAAAACGTACTTTAAGTACATTTTGCTGTCGGATATTCCCCTCGCAAGCATCACGTCTGCCCAAGTCGAAAGCGAATTGCCGCCGACTGCAGAGCTTATGGCATTACAAAGGCTGTGCAAAATAACGTCCGCATCAGATTTTCCCGACAATCCCCCGGTTTTAGACACAACTACCCCACCCAAAACCAATGGTTTATTACCACCAAATTTATGAGAATCTTGTCCGATACCTACTCGTTCCATTTTTTTAATATTTGCTCTGCAGCCGAAAGATCTTCGCCAAAAGTAATCTTAAAATTGGCACTCGAACAAGGAATAATTTTAGGTTTTATACCACTTCTTTCCACAAGTTGAGCGTCGTCAGTTCCTTCAAATTTTTCCCCGCTTGCCGAAAAATGTGCTTTGTACAAAACCTCAAAAGTTGCCACTTGAGGAGTCTGCGCATACCACGAATACTGCCTCAGGGGGGTTTCAACGACAAATCCCAATTTATTGCTTATTTTGACTGTATCTCTCGCTTTTTGAGCTAAAAGGGCCGCTTTATTTTGTTTTGCGCCTTTAAAAACTTCCCTAATTTCGCGATTTTTAACAAACGGATTAACCGCATTATGAACACCAACTAAGTCATCATTTTTAATTTTTGACTTAAATTTTTTTAAAATACTAAATGTAGATTCTTGTCTTGAACCGCCGGCGACTACAACATCAATAATTTTAGAAAATCCGTATTTTTTAATAATTTTCTTAATTTTTTCGATATCGACACCTCTTGCTGAAATAATCATTTTGTCAATAACCTTACTTTTTTCAAATGCCAAAAGGTTCCATTGAAGAAGTTGCACTTTTCCCATTTTTG
>CAZLVB010000031.1:0-8992 GCA_964562855.1 uncultured Gammaproteobacteria bacterium
CAGCTGCTGCTATGGCCATGGCCAAATTTTCCGGAAGGAAATTATTTACTCATGCAGGTCTAAAAGTACCCAGATACGAGGTGGCAAAGAAGGGAAAGGTAGTCAAAGAAATTAAATTTGGCTGGCCGGTATTCGTCAAACCCTACAATCAGGGCTCATCAGTAGGAGTCAGTATTGCCAAAAACAGTCAGCAGCTGAAGAAATCTTTAAAAGTTGCCTGGCAATATTCGCCGTTGGTTTTGATTGAAGAATATATTGCTGGGACAGAGGTGACATGTCCAATTCTTGGAAACGATGACCCAAAAGCCTTGCCGCTGGTCGAAATTGTGCCCAAAAAAGCCTTTTTCGATTACCAGGCCAAATACAATGAGGAATTGTCTGATGAAATTGTGCCTGCAAGGATCAGCAAATCACAAGCAAAAAAGGCACAAGAGGCGGCTATTCTTGCTTATAAAACTCTTGGCTGCCGAGGCTTCGGTCGCGTTGATATGATTATCAAAGAGAACAAAGTTTATGTGTTAGAAGTCAACACCATTCCTGGTCTTACACCTGTTTCTCTTTTTCCTAAATCAGCCAAAGCGGTTGGTATTTCTTACCCACAACTCCTTGATCGGATAATCAATTTGAGTTTGCAAGAAACAAACCCATAGTTTGATTTAAGCCGCCTACTTGCATATAATGTATTCTTCTATGGCAAACCAAAGTCTCTTTGAAGAGGTTAAGGGCTGGAAAAAACCTTTGCACATGTTAAGAGCCCTCCTTGCCAGAAACTATCTTAAAATCCTTCCGAATTTAGAGATCATCGCAATTACCGGCAGTGTGGGAAAAACTCTAACTCAGAATGCACTGTTTTTTGTTCTTTCCCAAAAATTCAAAACAGTTGTAGGCGAAGAGAATTTAGACCCGACTTTTAGAATTCCCAAAACAATCCTTAGCGCAAAACCCTGGGATCAGAAGCTAATACTCGAGTATGGTGTTGAACACCCGCATGATATGGATTATTACCTTAAAATTGCAAAACCCGAAATAGCCGTAGTTACCTTAATTGCGCCTACCCACCTTAAATACTTCAAGAGTATCCAAGGGGTATTTGCGGAAAAATCAAAACTTATAAAAGCTGTGCCGCAGAAAGGAACAGTATTTTTAAATAGTCAAGATAAATATCTGAAAAAAATCGGCAAAGAGTTAAAAACAAACGTTGTTTGGTTCGGGCCAAACGTAAAGGGTCAAGTTAAAATCTCTCACTTTAGCCAATCGCCAAAAGGTTCGTCATTTCGCCTTCACTATAAGTCGCAGAAAGCTACAGTACACACAAAAATCATCGGAAGACACCAACTTGTGTCTGCCTACATCGCCGCTGCAATGGGCTTATTTTATGGTCTTACTCTAAAACAAATCGCAAAAGGTCTTTCTCAGACATCTGTTCCATTACACCGCCTGAATACTTTGAATAAGGGGAAGCTTACAATAATTGATGATAGTTACAATTCATCACCGCAGGCGGTTTTGGAATCTTTAAAAACCCTTATTGAAATTGGTAAAGGTATACAAAAGACCGCCGTTTTAGGGGAAATGAAAGATCTGGGGGATTACGCAAAAGAAGCGCATCAAAATATTGGCCGAAAGTTTGTAAAAACTTCAATAAACTCCCTAATTACAGTCGGGTTACAAGCCCAAGAAATAGCAAATTCTGCGCGTAAAGCAGGGTTTAAGGGTCAAATAATTAAAGCAAAAAATACTAAGGAGGCGACATTTGCAATAATTAAAAAGTATCCAAAGAGGAAAATCGTACTTATTAAGGGTTCAAGGCATGCCCACTTGGAAAGAATTGTCAATGGACTTCTAGGAAGATCAACGGTAATTGACTGCTACCACTGCGGGAGATTGAATTAAACTTGATATATAATAAATAGACACGCTAGTTAATATTTAAGGCCAATGGCTCAAATTCTGTTTCTTATATTACTTTCCTTCTTTGCAATAAGTATCCTGTTAGTCCCTTTTATCAACATTCTGTACAAAATAAAGTTCCTGCGTCAAAACCAAAAAACTAGGGATATATTCGAGGTAAGGACCCCAATTTTTGACAGGCTTCACGCTCATAAAATTGGTACCCCTGTTGGTGGAGGAGCACTCATTATTTTTGTGGTAACAGTTCTTTATTTTGTAGTTGTTAACTCTGCGCCCATTTTCGGTATCGAGAGAACCTCTGTTTACCCGTTTAAAAAGGAAATCCAAGTGTTGCTTTTTACTTTCTTATCGTTTGCAGCCCTAGGACTCTACGATGATCTTAGAAAAACTTTTGGTTTTAAAAAGACTCGGTTTTGGGGACTGCGGTTTCGATATAAATTTTTGGTCCAGTGGATTCTAGCACTTATTATCGCCTCAATTTTATATTGGGATCTTGGAATAAAAATAGTCAACATCAGATTTGTGGATGTTGTAAATTTAGGAATCTTTTATATTCCTTTTGCTGCCTTTACGATCGTTTCATTTGCAAATGCGGTCAATATCTCAGACGGACTTGACGGCCTCGCCACCGGCCTTCTTGTAATCTGCCTTTTTGCATTCCTAGTGATGTCAAGATCGATTTTAGATACAACTCTCTCTACTTTTTTGGGTCTATGGATTGGTTCTTTAATCGCCTTTTTATATTTTAATGTCTGGCCGGCACGGGTCTGGTTGGGTGATGTCGGGGTATTGTCTTTTGGGGCTACCCTTGCGGTAGTGGGTCTATTAATGGGCAAACCTATCGCGCTAGGAATAATCGGAGGAATGTTTGTGGTAGAGGTTCTTTCTTCTTTGGTTCAAATTCTTTCCAAAAAAATTAGGGAGAAGAAGATTATGGACGTTGCCCCAATTCATCTCTGGCTTCAGAATAAAGGCTGGGAAGAGCCTAAAATTGTCTTCAGATTTTGGTTGGCTCAGACAGTTTTTGCCATTCTGGGATTATGGCTCTCGTTTTTTTAAATGGAGGATAAAAAATTTGCGCTAAAGGCGAAAAACAAAATCGACCTTCCTTTTATAACAGCCGCTGTTTTTTTGGTGTTTTTTGGTTTACTGGTTATATACGACGCTACTATTATTACAGCCTATAGAGACTTCCAAGACAAATTCTATTATTTTAGGAATCAAGCAGTCTGGGCGTTGCTAGGGTTTGTCGCCCTGATTTTTTTTAGCTTTGTTGATTATCGCAAAGTTTTGAAAATTTCCTGGTTGATTTTGGCCGTAACGATAATCCTTTTGATACTTGTTTTGATTCCGCAGATAGGGACTTTGGTTTACGGCGCAAGACGCTGGATTACAATAGGAAGTTTTAATTTCCAGCCCTCGGAAATTGCCAAACTTTCTTTAATTTTCTATGCAACTGCAATTTTGGCAAAGGTAGAAAAACTGGAAATCAGGTTCGTGGACGTGTTAGTCGTCTTCTTTTTACCGCTTTTAGTGGTTATTGGGCTGGTTCTTTTACAGCCGGATTTAGGAACAGCGCTTATTTTAGTGGCAATTTTGCTTGCGGTCTATTTTATGGGCAAAGCAAGCTTAATGCACTTTGTCGCAATTGTACCGGTGACATTGATGGCGGCAGCAGCAGCTATATTTTTGGAACCGTACAGAATTGCCCGTCTTAAAACCTTTCTGAATCCAGAGCACGACCCTCTTGGCGCTTCTTATCAGATAAATCAGATACTTTCGGCAATAGCCTCGGGAGGTTTATTTGGTGTTGGCATCGGCGCCTCCAGAAGCAAATTCGCCTTCATACCGGAGGTCCAAAGCGATGCAATTTTTGCCATAGTCGTTGAAGAACTGGGTTTCATTGGCGCAATTTTTTTAATCTCGCTTTTTTTGTTTCTGATTTCAAGAGCAATAAACATTGCTAAAAATACAAAAGATCTTTCCGGAAAGATCTTGGCAATGGGGCTTGTTAGCCTAATTTCAATCCAGGCACTTTTTAATTTAGCTGCCAATGTTGCCCTTGTACCCCTAACAGGGATACCCCTGCCTTTTATATCCTACGGCGGGTCATCTCTTGTTGTTACCATGATCGCAATCGGTATTTTAGTTAACATCCAAAAGCAAAACTCATGACAAGCCAAAAAAAAATTGTGGTTTGCGGCGGGCATCTGACACCGGCCTTGGCCTTAATAGATGAATTTGAAAAGAAACAAAATGTTCAAATAGTTTTTTTTGGCAGGAAAATCTCAACTGAAGGCTCAGCAAATTATTCTGCCGAATACCGAACAATTAAGGCCAAAAAAATAAAATTTGTTTCGATAGTAGCCGGTCGAATTCAAAGAAAATTTACAAAACACACATTAATATCATTTATCAAAATTCCGATAGGATTTATACAAAGCTTCTTATATCTTCTGATCGAAAAACCCAATTTAATTGTCTCGTTCGGGGGATATCTGTCGACGCCGATAATTTTTACCGGTTGGTTGCTGGGGATTGATTCGGTAGCCCATGAGCAAGCGGCTATCCCCGGTTTCGCAACAAAAATTAATTCATTATTTGTAAAAAAATTATTTGTTTCATGGCCACATACCGCCAAATTTTTTGACGACCAAAAAGTAGAAGTTTGCGGAAATTTAATTAGAAAATCACTTTTTTTAAAACAGCCGAAATCAAAAGAATTGAAAGATTTCCTGAAAAGCTCAAAAAATTTGATTTTGGTAGCAGGCGGCAACCAGGGCTCTCACTTTTTAAATAATTTAATATTCCAGTCTTTATCTATGCTCGGCAACTATTATGTGCTCCACCAGGTGGGAACAGCCAATTTTAGGGGCGATCAGAACAAGGCTCAACAAATTAAAAATAAAAATTATTTACCGTGCGATTACATAGACCCCGGTGATTTTGGTGCATCTGTAAATTCGGCAAAAATAGTAATTAGCAGATCTGGTGCAAATACCGTTTGGGAACTGGCACAGTTGGCAAAACCGGCAATACTTGTTCCGCTGCCGGTATCTTCCGGCAATGAACAGCAAGAAAACGCAGGAATTTTAGGTCAAGCGGGCGCAGCTAAAGTAGTCAGTCAAAAGGAGCTTACAAGCACAAAGCTGGTCAAATTAATAGAAGATATTTTTCGAAATTATAGAAAATATATGCAAAAAGCCCAAGATTTCAGAAAACAACTACCCAAGTCTGCGAATGCAAAGCTGTCTGGGTATATTCTGCATTCACTGGGTTAGTTATACTTAAGATATGCCCAGATTGCTAGTATTGGCAGCGCTAGTCACAATAATCCCCTACATTGTCTTTTTCTCCCCTTTCTTAAAAATCAGATCAGTTGAGGTGGCAGGGGGAAAAATCTGTGTCCCCGCTCAACTTTCACCAAAGGATTTAGACCTATCAGATAAAAATCTGCTAACTCTATCAACTGATAATTTTAAAAAAGCGCTTCTTGCGAAATACCCATGCCTTAAAGAAATATCCACTAGCATCTCCTTCCCCGCGAAATTAAAACTGCAAGTCCAGGTACAATCGGAAGTCTTAAAGATTGCCAATACCGATCTTTTTTTAACGGAAGAGCAGATCGTATCGGATAAAGCTGGCGATTCCCAACTGCCAATATTGTACCCGCTGCAAAATATAAGCCTAAAAGCCGGAGAAAAGGTTCAGGACGAACTTATTGCACACGCGACAAAATTGACAGTTGAACTTTCAAAATCGGATTTCACGCCTGCTTCTGTTAGAATTGTCGATCGGGATAGTATTGCCGTTTATAATCATCAGGATTTGGTAGCGATTTTTTCTGCAAAAAAATCGCTAAACGAACAGGTTGACTCTTTACAGTTTGTTCTATCTAAAGCTAAAATAGATGCTGCCAAAATTGCCAAAATTGACTTACGTTTTGACAAGCCAGTTATTAGCTATCGACAATAGAAACTTTTGGTTGCCCGTGATACCCTTTTATATCTATGTCCAAAGATAAGGTAGTAGTCGGAATTGATATCGGATCTTCTAAAATTACCACAGTCATTGTAACTTGCGAAAATCCTCAAAATGTAAATATTATCGGCGTGGCCACAGCTTCAAGTAAAGGGCTTCGCAAAGGACAGGTAGTCGATATTGATGAAGCTGTTTCTGCAATAACCCAGTCAGTGGAAGCCGCGGAACGTATGGCAGGCTATTCTGTCGGCGGTGCTTTTGTTTCCGTTGACGGAACTCACATAGAGTCGCAAAACAGTAAAGGGGTCGTAGCGATCTCCGACCCTAACGGGGAAATATCAAATGAGGATGTTTTAAGAGTTATCGAGGCGGCTCGTGCAATTTCTCTGCCTTCTTCAAGAGAAATTCTGCATGTTATCCCTCGTTACTTCGTTGTCGACTCGCAAAGCGGCATCAAAGACCCGCAAGGCATGACCGGAGTCAGGATGGAGGTTGAAACACACATTATCACAGGCGCTACAACTGCCCTTCGCAATATTGCCAAATGTATTAGCCAAGTGGGTATTGATGTTGAAGGTATGGTTTTTTCCGGGTTAGCCTCGTCATACTCTGTTTTGACCGATACAGAGAAGGAACTTGGAGTAATTTTGGTTGATTTTGGCGGGGGAACATGTGACGTTTGTGTATTTCTGGAAGGTGCACCTGCTTATTGTTCAGTCTTACCAATAGGTTCCCGAAACGTTACCAATGATTTGGCAATTGGCTTGCGAATTTCACTTGAATCCGCCGAAAAAATCAAGATGGCTCTTTCTGCACCTCCCCAAATTGCTGTTGAGGTTACAGAAGGAGGGGAATCAGTCGACAAAAAAGCTTCAGATAGCCTTGACGTTGCCAGCCTTCACCTTGAAGAAGATTTAAGACTCGTTTCCAAAAAGACTTTAATCGATGGCATAATGAAGCCAAGGCTGCGGGAAATTATTAATATGGTAAAGATTGAACTTCAAAAATCAAATCTTGCGGGGCTTACACCATCTGGGGTTGTTTTAACCGGCGGCGGAGCCGCGACCGTTGGCATGCTGGATTTGGCAAAACAGGAATTGGGTATGCCGGTAAGAATTGGCACCCCTCAAAACATTACCGGTCTTGTAGAAGAAATTTCTTCGCCCGCATACGGTGCCGCAATTGGCCTTGTCCATTACGGCGCCAGCTACCAACAGGAAGATGTCAGACTGCCTTTAGTTGGCAGAATTGAGATAAAAGGGATTCTAAATCGCACGGTCGGTTTGATAAAATCTTTTCTTCCGTAACCCTTGCAAATATAAAGTTACTATGTTAAATTGACACCCGCCTGCCAGCCGCAGGCACAGTCTTCTATGCTAATCAAGCCGGATGTTAACAGATTCGCCAAAATCAGAGTACTAGGTATCGGTGGTGGTGGTACCAATGCTCTAAACTCCATGATCACCCAGGCCAGTATTCAAGGAGTCGACTTTGTGGCCGTCAATACCGACCAGCAGCATCTTTTAGCTTCACAGGCACAGACTAAGGTTCAAATTGGAGAAGGTTTAACCAAAGGTTTAGGTGCCGGTGCTGATCCGGATATCGGCAAAAAAGCCGCAGAAGAATCCCTTGAAAAAATTAAAGATGTTATTTCCGGGGCTGATATGGTTTTTATAACCTATGGTGCAGGCGGCGGTACGGGAACCGGCGCCGGTCCTATAATTGCCGATTTAGCCAGAAAAATCGGCATTTTAACCGTGGCCGTAATTACCAAGCCATTTGCCTTTGAAGGCACCAGAAGAATGGTTGTTGCCGACGAAGGCATAGATGTATTGCGCGACAGAGTCGACACCCTAATCGTTATCCCCAACCAGAAGCTTTTGGATGTCGTCGACAAAAACGTTTCCCTCCTTGAAGCATTTAAGCTTGCCGATTCGGTTCTGTCCCAAGGAGTCGGTGGAATTTCCGATATTATCGTTATGCCCGGTCTTATCAATGTCGACTTTGCCGATGTCAGAACTGTTATGACAAATGCCGGCTCGACACTTATGGGCGTTGGTATGGCTACCGGCGAAAATCGGGCAACGGAGGCGGCAAGACAGGCGATTGCATCTCCGCTTCTGGACGCTTCTATCGATGGCGCAAGGGGAGTCCTTTTCAATATCACCGGCGGTGCTGACATGACAATGAGCGAGGTCGACGAGGCAGCAAAAGTGATAACAGCTCAAGCAGATCCGGATGCCCAAATCATCTTTGGTGCGGCAATTGATGAAAAGCTTATTGACCAGGTCAAAGTTACAGTAGTTGCCACCGGTTTTGATGAAACAAGAAGACGATATGTTCAGGTTACCGCCGAAGAAGGTCAGCCGAAAGAATTTGTACAGGAATCAGCCCCAACTACCGACGGCCAAATCGACGAAGACGAATTCGACGTTCCCACGTTTTTACGGCAAATTAGATAATTCTCTTTCCAATAGTTGACTATTTGTACATAATGTACTAATATAAAAATATGAACGTTGTTGTTTCTATAAGTCAGTTTCGCCAAAATATCGCTTCATATATCGATAGAGCAAAAAAGGGGGATACGGTTATATTAAAAGATGAGAAAAAAGACCAGCAGGTTGTTCAACTTGTCGGCAAGAAAAAGTTTGATCCCGACGCATTCGGCAAGGCGTTAAAAGCGGCCTCTGGTGTGTTTTCCGCAAAGAATCATCCCGAGTGGCGGACAAAAAAAGATGTAATTAAATGGGTCGAGCAAACAAGAAAAGCATCTGACCGCATCTTTTAAACGTGTATTTAATTGATACGGATATTATCATTTGGGTTTTAAGGGGTAATAAAAAATATGAAGAGTTACTACAAAATTTAAAAGACAAAGATTCACTTTCCACCTCAACTGTAACCATTGCTGAGATTTATAAAAATGTTTTTCCTTCTGAAATTATAAAGACCGAAAATGTACTCAGCGAGCTTGAGACTTGGGACGTGACTCCGTCTGTTGCAAAACAAGCTGGCTTATATTGGCAAGAATACATAAAACAGTTAAAAAACTTAAGTCTTACGGATTGTTTAATTGCAGCAACTGCAAATGTAAACA
>CAZLVB010000032.1:0-8772 GCA_964562855.1 uncultured Gammaproteobacteria bacterium
CAGGATGACCCTGAGTGACAATCGAAGGGGTCAATTGTTATATAATGTGGGCGATCGGGGATTAGCTCAGTTGGAAGAGCGCGTCGTTCGGGACGGCGAGGCCCGCGGTTCGAGTCCGCGATCCCCGACTTTATTCGTGGAATTGACAAGAGAAACTGGTACATATTAAGCTGAAGTTAGTTATGCCTAAGAAAAAAAAGCAGGCAGATTTTGTCTACGGCTTCCATGGCTTTTCCGATTTTTTAGCGGAGCCGACTATTTCTGCAGCTTTGGTGGTTTTTGGTCTGATAACCTTGGTTATCTCTCTTTTAGAGTTCAGCAGAGCTTTGTACTAATTTTAATGTTATGGAGAATCTGAACCATCCTGTTTTTAAGATCTACAATAGCGTTTTGCAGCTTTCGATTCTGGTTTTCACTGCCGCTTTGGTTTATTTTTCATTTGTCTATTACCCGGGAATTATTAATCAGTATAAAAGCGGCAAGATTCCGGTAAGTAAGGGCGTGATTGCGCCGGTGGTAGCCAAGGCCGAAAAATTCCCGATTGAAACTGCCGCCTTTCGCATAGTCCGCGAAGAAGCCGCCAATGTCTATTTTGTCTATGTTAACGGTGAAACTCTTGATAAATTCGTGATCAATAAGAGTGGCGCGGATTTGACCTTGAAGTCAGTTCTTTCTATGGAGTCGATCTGCAATCTTGATGTTAGATATTCGTCGACTGCAAAGCTGGAAGTACCTCAAAAGTATCTGGTGGTTGATAGCTGTAAGTAGGACTATCTACCATTTTCCATTTACCATGTTCCATTGATATAATTGGCAGGTAAGCTAAGCCCCAGTAGCTCAATATCAGCAGGTCGCTTCGCGCTCCTCTGATATAATTGCTGGCGCAATTATGGCCAGAGCGCCCGTAGTTCAACTGGATAGAACAGTCGCGTCCTAAGCGATCGGTTACAGGTTCGAGTCCTGTCGGGCGTACAAGGTTGGGGGCTTGTCCTGAGTTTTCTCGAAGGGCTTGTCCTGAGAGAATTCGAAGGATTCGATTCCCTCCAGCGGCGCAAAATGAACACTACACTGGTTATCGACAAACGCGTTCTTTTAATCCGCACCATCGGCAACTTTTTGGTTTTGGGGGCATTTGTCGGCCTGTTATTTACATTCTGGCCGGTGATTTTTGCCTTTTCTAAAAATGCCTATGATAATCTTTCCGGCAAAAAATACGAAGCTGTCCCGGCGGTTTCGACGACCCAAAGCTTCGGATCACTTTTGGGCGAAGTGGATCCGAACTTAAAAATTCTGGTTCCAAAAGACCCTAACTTTTCGATAATTGTTGAAAAAATCGGCGCCAACGCGCCGATTGTGGCCAATGTCGATGCGGGCAATAAAACGGTTTACACTGAGGCCTTGAAAAGGGGAGTTGCCCATGCCCTGGGGACTGCTTTTCCGGGCCAGCCGGGGGTTTCTTATCTTTTTGCTCATTCCACCGATACCATTTTTAATGTTCCCAGATTTAATGCCGTCTTTTATCTTCTTAAGGATATGGCAGTTGGGGATAAAGTGGTCATATTTTTTGCCGGCCGACGTTACGATTATATTGTCACAGAAACCAAAATTACGCCACCGGAAGATGTCAGTTATTTTACGATGAGGACAAGTGAGCAGATTTTAGTTTTGCAGACTTGCTACCCGCCGGGGACTACCTGGAAGAGACTTCTGGTTATCGCAAAGCCGGCTGCCTCGTAATTTAACATTTAACATTTTTCATTTAACATTGATTTGATCATTTTTTATTATTTTTCTGAGAAGTTGAAATTGAAGATGAGAAGATCCTTATCAATTCTCGAGCCTCTTTTATTAACCGATCGGATTCTAAATCTATCTCTATGAGATTTTTGTTGGCATGTTTAATCAGTCGTATCCAGTGAATAGACTCTTTGGATTCTTTACGGCAAATTTTAAGCCTATGGATAAATTCTTTCCTACTGAATCCTTCGATCGCCTCGATGTAATTTGCTCCCGGGGAACTGGAGGATCTAATCAGTTGACCGCCGTATTCTAAGTTATACGTGTTCTTGGGCAATTTTCTTACAAGTTCGAGGCAATCTATAGCGAAATTCAGCAATCTTTGATAGAGCTCTTCCGATGTCATCTTTTATTTCTTATTCTCAATTTAACAAATAAAAAAATAAATGGGAAATGGTAAATGCTAAATGGAAAATTCTCTTTTATCTCAGATTAACGGCGTAAAGATTTGCGGAGGAGCCTTCGGTCTGAGTCAGGGTTGTCAGGATAATAATTCTGGTTGCCGAAGGGTGGGCGAAAACAAAGCCCCGCCCGCCAAACGTTGAGCCGTTAGGCGATGCGGGCGCGGCGTTTTCAAACTTTCCGGTAAAGACGGTCATTTTGTTGTTTCCGTCGGTTTCTATTATGGAAATTAAGTCTTTCTGGGCAACGACAAGGTGAGCAGAATCCGGGAACCAGGAGATATTCACAAAATCGGTAAAGTCGGGTAAACCGAACTCCCTCTTGTTTTTCAGATCGTAAACTTTGTTTTTACCTTCTTTGTTCTTGAAAAGAATTTTTTCCTCGTCAGGTGAAAAGATCATGCCGGTCGGATAGTAATTTAGCGGGTAGTTGGTAGTTGGTAGTTCGCCTCGCTTCGCGGGCGAAGCGGGTTTGGTAGTAGGAGATGTTTCCGGTTGCGCAGCACCCGTAGCGTTTTTGACCTCTTCCGGAGCGTTTAGGGCAAGCGTTTGAGCTTTGGCTACAAGATCCTGCTGCCAGGAGTTGAGAGTGGCTGTCAGGGATCCGGTAATGTCCAGGGGCTGCTGGTCGCTTTTTTCGGCATCGACTAAAAGATTGGCAAGAACTGTTGTGTCGTCGGACGTGAATTGGGCGATGACCTGCTTCGAATCGGGACTCCAGAAAAACTCACCTTTCGTAAAATCAAATGCGCCCTGATTGACTATTATGCGTCTGGGGTCTTGACGGAAGGGAAACGGTCTGTCGGAAAGCGGCATCACATAAAGTCCGCCGCGCTCACCGCCTGTCCCGTAGACGATTTTTGTGCCGTCGGGAGAAAGCGAGGGATTATGCGCGCCGGTTGTGGTCAGCGGTTTGATTTCCGGAGCAAGGGGGAAAAGAAGCGCCTTGATTTCAACTGCTAAGTCTGCCCTGATTTCGACATCTTTTTCCCAGGTAGTGAAACCGTCTTTCTGGATTCTAATTCTGTAGGTTTTGGGTTCGAGGTAGGCGATATTGGTGTTTGTTGCGGAAGTTAAGCGGTTGTCCAGATAAATTTCCGCCCCTGTGGGGATAGAGGTGGCAACGAGAAGGCCGGTTCTGTCGATTGTGCGATCCCTGATATTGAGCTTAAAACCGCGGGCCCAAAAAATGGCGACCGCGCCAAAAATTAAAATAAGAGCGGCGATAGCAATAGAAAAGATGACGCGGTTTTTGGCCAGGACTTTCATGGGTATTTGGGCATTTTAGCAGAGGATTGAAGCAAACAACAAGGGGAAGTTTAATTGATGAATTTGATATTAAAAATTAACTATTCGATATATTTTGATTAAGTTGATTCGGCTGAAATGTTTGACTAATATCCGAAATTGAAAAAAAGGAAATTTAGGAGTATATTACCATTCTAATGGCTGGAATCGTAGATTCAGAACCTAGGCCCAGAAACCTTTCAACAGAAGAATTTGTGGATTTACTGAAAGGACCCGGGTTTGAAAAGAGCGGTTTTTGGCAAGCATTACCGGTTGATTTCGACGACTCGGCATTTTTAAGGAGTATTGCGACCAGCCCATTTCAAATTGTTGACAGCACGGACGAAGGAGCTATCTCAATTGTTAAAGAGGCAAGTGGTTACCACGAGAGAGATTTTTCGAGAAAATCTGGGTTTTTTGGTTTGCACACAGACGGAATGTACTATCCCGAAGTTCCTGAGCTGGGTATTTTATATTGTGTTAATGCTGGAAAAGGTTCATTTCCAACAGTGTTTGTTGATACAAGACAGCTAGTTGGAACGATAAGTGAGTGTATAGGTGCTGAAAAATTACAGGAGCTAGATATGGTTTATACTCGAAAGACAAACATTGAATATACTCGTCCTCTGCTCGAAATGCACCCTTATACAGGGGAATTTGTTATGAACATCGGACTTACTCCTCAGTGCAGGCTTGTTCCAGGGAAGGGAATCAATATGACTCAGGAAGAGGCAAATGCCTTATACAGACAACTTGTCCAATTGGCTGAAGATAATTTAACAATAGTCCACACTTGGAGTGACAATGATCTAGTTATGTTTGATAACGCTGTGTATGTTCATGGCCGAGGTTTACCGAATAGTCAAAGTCTTGATGGCGATAGTGAAAGAGAATTAAAGCGCATATGGCTTACCAGAAAGTTATTGCCACAACATGGGTTACAAACTGCTTCTAACCGATCTTGACGGGACGCTAATTCCTGAATTGGGAATGCCTCCAAAACCAATCTCATTTTCTCCAAAGCTCACCCACGCCATCCAAAAAGCTAAATTGAAGGTTTTAATCAGCCTTTGTACCGGGCGTGATAAGCAAACGGTTTTGGAAGTGATTAACAAGTTAAATTTAACTTCCAGTCACGTTATTGAGGGCGGAGCAAAGATAATTGATTCAAAAGGAAATGATTTGTGGGCAAAATATATTACTGAAGACTCAGCTGTATCTATTTTAAAAATTATTCAACAAAAGAGGTTGCCTTTTTCTATCATAGTTGACGGTGTTGAGACAATGAATAAATTTCCTAAGAAAAATTTTGAAAAAATTAGCTGTATTTTAGTCTACGCCTTGAACAATCAGCAGATAGAATATTTGAAAAGTCTTTTTTCCAAATATAATGATATAGCATATGTTCTAAATTCTGACAGAATCAAAAATTCGATGTTCATCACCGATCAAGCCGGAACAAAGGCTAGGGGAATTGAGGGGTTATTTAGAATGATTAAAGTCAAAAAAGCTCAGTCAATTGGGGTAGGAAATGGAGAAAATGATATCGATCTTTTGTTGTCATGCGGACTTAAAGTGGCAATGGGTAATTCAGTTAAGTCTCTAAAGGACATAGCAGACTATGTCGCACCAACAGTTTATAACGACGGGTTAATTGATGTGATCGAAAAGTTTTGTCTTTGATATTAAATCAGATCTTAACTAGTATTAAAATATAGATTGATATATTCTCCGTTGACAATTGAATCGCTTCTGATTTAAATTGCGCAATATGTTGAAAGAGCGACCGACTTTAATTCCACCGGAAGCCGATATGTCAAGGAATCTCCTTGAGGATGGCTTGCGCAAGGGGAAGCCCGATCTGCTTTCTTTGATTGGCAGGTTGCCTAAGCCGATTAGGAGGATTGCCCAGATAAGCATTACTAGCGGATCAATCGGACTTTTTCTTGCTGCCTGCCAGGAGGACAATTCTCCACCGGATGGTGGTTCGCAACCAAATGTGCCGAAGCCGGAAAGCTTAGTTTATCAGCTGCCGGTGTATTCAGAAGACATTGCCGAGCCATGGTATTTGACAGGCGGGCCTCACTCTGACGGTTTGTCCTCTGGTGTTCGCTACGCTGTGGATTTTGCCTCAAGGGAAGTTCGGCCATGCCCGGGTTCGGAGATCGACCTTGAGCATTTTGCGGCGGCCTCGGAAGACGGAGAGGTTATTTTGCCTTCCGAAGATGAGGAGAAAAACAGGAAAAACCACAGCGTTGTCGAAATCAGACACGCAGACGGCACGATTACCGGCTACATGCACCTTGCCAATATTCAGGTGGATTTGGGACAAAGGGTTGAACAAGGCGACATTTTAGGTAATCTTTCCTGCGAATCTCCTCCGGGAGGTAAAAGTGAAGGCCAACATGTCCATTTTTACCGCAAAGGTGCAGACGGCAAACCGATACCGATTGCGGGCATGTATTTATCCGGCTGGCAAATCGCGGAATTGTCCCGAAATTACGACGGCACGATGTCAAGTCCCGGCGAGGAGGTGCGCACCGCCGACAGGCGCCGCTGCGGGCCAGATGCAGATTCGATTATAAGTTGCGGGGGAATTCGCAACGATTTGGTTATCGGCAGGGTTCTGGGGACGACTGTGGGTTCGCCTATACCTAGTCTGACCCCCGGTGCTACCGAGACTGAAGCCGTCAAATGCTACTCATTTGCGACGGTAGGCTGTCCGGCGCCGGATCTGGACCTTAAATTATCAGACGGACAGATGGTTAAACTTAGCGATTACAAAGGCAGGCCAACGGTCTTTTTCTTACATGGATTTGGGTGTGGCTCTTGCGTTTTTGAATTGGATAGTTTGCTAAATCTCAAAACCCAATATCCCGAACTACAGATTTTGACTATTCACGATGGTAGCGTTCAAAAACTTACGGAGAAGACAAACCCCGTTTTCTTTTGGGATTACACAAGCGGGCCGGATTCTTTAGACGGCAAATATCGCCCTTCGGGTTTACCTTCGGCTTATTACATCGACCGTGATTGGATTGTTCAGAGGATCGAATTCGGCTGGCGCAGTGTTGGCAAAGCCAGAGAGAGGGACATTAGCGATTTGGTGGCCGGCAGGCCGCTTTTTCGGCCACCGCAATTTGAGAGTAGAGAACCGTTCAGCTTTCCGCGGCCCTCCTCGGGGATTTATGATATTCAAAAATTAGGCGGTATGGCCGTAATTGCATTTAAATTTGACCAGCAAAAGCTCGACCCTCTGCTTTCGTTAATGCTTCCGGAGATTCCCGGCCCGGAGGAGGATCATATTACCGAAATAATCGATAAATTGACACAAGCGGGTAGAATTGTAGCGGATTCTTATTGTACAGATGGTGACCAAATTGTTTTTGAATTCATGAGGCAACTGGCAAACTACACCAACTCAAAAGCTGCCGATTATGCTTATGAGGGCTTTTTGGATCCAACAACTTATATCAATTTGGCGGATGCCTTTAATCCGGCCTGTCCGATAACGCATTTTCCGACAGATTAAAATGACCAGTGAATATTGGCAAAAAATTTTAGCGGCCCAAATTCCCAGAAGAAGGCTTCTTAAAATTGCCGGTTTAGGGGGTACTGCTTTGGGTGCAGCTGCGCTGGCCGCTGCCTGTGGCGGGGGAGAGAACGGACCGGCAAGAACGCCGGCTGTCAATATTTCCCCGGGAAGGTCACCTAGTGAACTTTCGCCTTCCGTGACGCCTCTCTTGTCTGATGAAACTGCTGCGTCAACTATAACTCCGGAAGCAACAGGCGGCGCAGAATATGTCAATTCCGAAAGGGCAATACTTGACCTTGGCAATATGGAGGTGGCGGTTGTGGGCTGGGAAGAAACGAAACTGACTACAGATGTACACAATGTCAACCCGGCGGATTACAAAATGGTTCTAGTCCAGACAATATGGCGCAATAAAAGCGACGTTTTCCTTTCCAGACGTTTAGTGAAGGATGTCGAGGATTATTACAGATTCTACGTTGGTGAGGAGCGAAAATACTGGGGATATGGTCAAACCTTCCAGTATCTTGATTGGGGCGGTGCAAATAATGTTCCTTATATAACCAATGGAGCGTCGCAAACAGCTTTCGACAAATTTCCGGTAAATGTCTGGATAGGCGATCAAGTTAGCAATATTCCCCCTGGCTTTGGTATTCCGATGGGCATTCTTGCCGACGTACCCAAAAATGAACATAATTACGGTTTTATCGTGGAGCCTGAACAACAAGGCTTGGCCAACCCAAGCGGAATAACCCGGGGTGAAATGGGAGTAATTATGATCGACCCCGAAAAATTTCTAAGAAGAGGGGAGATTGCCGCCGATTTTGGGCTGATCGATAAAAGCATACAGCCAAAACAAGCCGGCGAGGAGGCGGTTTTGGAAGGTTACATGAGCGTTAGACTGGTCAGTGCCCATGATTCCGCAACCAGTACGGGGAAGAAGACCAATAATCTGCTTTTTAGTATCACAAATATATCAAACGATTACTTAGGCAATCCAAGTCGAAACATGGAGATTTTGGTTTATCTTGCAGACGGCCGGGTAGTCCCATACCTTGATTTGGTGAACCTAGGCGACGATTATCCCGCGCCCGGTGAAACTCAGAGCTATGATTTTATGGTGGGAATAGAAAGACCTCCGCAGGGTTATGAAACTTTTGGCGCGCCATTTTATCAAAATTACGATTTGGCAGGAGCAAAGGTTCTTTTTATGGCCTACAACCGTTGGGGTCTTTGGCAGCTGCCTTGAAGGCATGACCCTTCGGTGTAACTCAGGGTGAACCCTTCGGTGGTCGAAGGGTTCACCTTTCGACTTTGCTCAGGGTTGACAGCACGTTTTCGTTTGGGGTTCAATAAAATTGGATGAGTGTTCCCAATAGACTTAATAGATTCACTGCTTTTAAACCGCCTTCAGTTCAGCTTGCCGTACTTTTGACTATCGCCACCATTTTTCTTCTGGTCAGCCTGCTGTTTCTGTAATGATCGCGATTTTCTAGAGTATAATTAGCCGAAAAGGCTTTTCTTCCGATTAATGCAATTTGTCTACACAATCCACGCTAAGACTAAACTTAAACTACCCGAGATTGTCAAGCTAGGAATTGATAAAGGGCAAATTGAAGGGATTGTCAAGAAGCCGGACATTATTGATAAATCTGAGGTGCCTGTTATAATAGCCATTGGAAAGTTGAATGAGAAACTATCGCTATGTGTAGCTTATAGAAAGGTGAATAAAAAGTTTAGGATCATTACTTTTTA
>CAZLVB010000033.1:0-8658 GCA_964562855.1 uncultured Gammaproteobacteria bacterium
ACAGCTCCGGCTGCCAAGAAAGTGGAAAAACCGTCAGGGGAAGATCAGTCTAAGAAAAAGGAAAGCTTTGAAGACAGCATGGCCCAGATGCAGTCACAAATGATTCTTATCATGCCGGCAATGATCGCTTTTTTCTCTTACGGATTCCCCATCGGACTCTCCCTCTATTGGAATACGTTTACCATTGTTGGTATTATCCAGCAGTACATAATTGCGGGTGCAGGGAGCTTGAATAAATACTTGCCCGAAAAGTGGCGCAAATAAATATTCGCATAAATTCGAGCTAAAAATTCGCATTAATTTGCATGAAACATAAATTAGACGAAAACTTGGTTGCCGAAAATATCAGGCAAATCATTGAAGGCCTGGATGTTTCGGCAACAGTCGAAGTTTCAAAAGAAGGCAATGTTTTCTTTGTCGACATATCATCCCCCGACAGCGCTCTTTTGATTGGCAAACACGGAATGAATTTGGATAGCCTGCAGTTCATTTTGGCGGTTCGCCTGAAAACACTGACCCAAAATGAAGATTTTGAGGTCTTTGTCGATATCAACGACTGGCGCAGGCAAAAAGAGGAAAAGCTTAAAAAAATGGCAATCTCTGTTGCGAAGCAGGTTGCCGAAAGCGCCAAAGAGCAGTCAATATATAATCTGAAAAGTAGCGAAAGACGGGTAATCCACACGATTCTTTCTGATCATCCGGGAGTTTCGACAGTTTCCGAAGGTGAAGGCCCTGACAGGCATTTAGTTGTCAGGCCTAAAGTTGCCGAAAGTTGATGCGCGCATCCGATGGATTTTTCCTTCTCACCTTAGCTTTAATCCCGGTTCAGCTCGGTAAATTCTTTTTCTTTTCCGATTCATATGTTCTGGGCATACCGATTGATTATTTGGCGCTCACAGTCTATTTGATAGACTTTCCTTTAATCGGATATCTTCTGACATTTAGTCTGGAAAACCTATCTTCTGGCAGGCATGGTTTTAGAAATTTGGCGAGAGATTACAGGGCCGAAAGAGATCTTATCTTAGTTTGGTCAATTTTAATTCTCTATCTTGCAATAGATACGATTTTTTTCGCCGAAATCAAGAGTCTCTCCTTTATATTTCTGGCAAGATTTCTAACAGTTTCCTTATTTGGAATTTATGCGGTAAAAACTCTCAAAAACCGGAATTTGGCAAAAATCAGCATCTTTGTTTTAGCCTTTTCTGCTTCTTTACAGGCACTGATTGTTTTAGGGCAGTTTATCCTGCAAAGATCTTTGGGACTTTGGATCTTAGGTGAACGCGCCTTTGACACATCGACAGTTGGAATTGCCCATATCCAGCTTTTTGGCCGGCAACTTTTAAGGCCGTACGGAACTTTTCCTCATCCCAATGTGGCCGCAGCATTTTCCCTTTTGGTTTTTATAATCATTGATTCCCAAAGATCTCTTGTTCGAAAGAGAACAGTAGGGTTGTTTACCTTAATTATTTTGCCAATTTCCCTAACTGTTACCTATTCCAAATCCGCCATCTTTTTGCTCCTGGTCTACTTGGTGACTCGCCTCAAAAAAATACCGCTGGTAGCAGCAATTGCGGCACTTGTTGCGGCGATTTTTACTGTAATTCGCTCTCTGCCTGAGACACAACTGGCTTCTATCTCCGAAAGGATTGTCTTAATCGGTGTTGCGGTTGATATTTTTGTTAGAAACCCTCTGTTTGGTGCCGGCAGTTTCAATTTTATTCCGCAACTTGCCCTGCAAAACCTGACCGGCGCCAACCAAATTCGCCTTTTACAACCGGTTCACAATGTCTTCCTTTTAATCCTCGCCGAAAACGGCTTCCTCGGTCTAGTCATTTTTATCTTGCTTCTTTTGACTATCCTTAAACGCGTTAACACAAAGGCTAAAATTCTGCTTTTTATAAGTCTTATGGTTTTTGCCTCATTCGACCATTTCTTATGGACCTTAAATCAGGGCCGGCTCTTATTCTGGATTACCTGTGCTTACATCATCTCCTCGCCCAAAGATTAATTAAACATCTTTCCTTAGGAATGGTAACCCGAACTTTAGTCTGGGGAAGATGTTATATTGGCAAGTAATGTATAAAAAGGTCTTTAAAAATACCGCCTTTCAGGTAGCCGGTAAAGTCTTCACAGCTGGTACTACACTGTTAATTACTCTTCTAATAGGTCGGTCGCTTGGCCCTACAGGCTTTGGGGAATTCACCAAAATATTTGTCTTTGTCGGATATTTTTATACTTTTGCCGATTTCGGTCTAAACAGCATCTATGTCAGGATCGCCAATCAAAAATCGCAGATAAAGCTGCTGCAAATCCTTTCGGCTACCAGAATGATTTTAGCTCTTGTTCTCTTTGTCAGCGCCATCGCTATTTCTGCCCTGCTGCCTTATGACCCCATAAGGCAAACCGGGTTTTCGCCAATTGTTAAAATCGGCATTCTTATCGCCTCGGCGACAATTTTAACCCAGGCCGCTTATACAACTGCTAACGCCTACTTCCAGAGGAACTTAAGATACGACCTTTCAACAATTGCCGCAGTTTGCGCCTATCTGGTTATTCTGGCAAGCACTATTCTGATTACATTTTTGGGCGCAAGACTACTGGGATACGTTGCCGCCTACGTTTTAGGAGGCATTGTTTTGATGGCAGTCGCCTACTTTCTCATTACCCAAAAAATCCATAAATTTATCTTGCCAAAATTCGAAAAAAAGGCTATCCAAAATCTGCTTGCCGCTGCCTGGCCGGTAGGCTTAGCTTTAATCTTTAATTTGATTTATTTCCGCATCGATGTCTTAATTCTTTCTAACTTTCGAGAAAGTGCCGAAGTCGGGATTTACGGTCTGGCCTACCAGTTTTTTGAAAGTGCACTGGCCCTGCCGATCTTTCTGGTAAACGCCATTTATCCTCTCCTCAATGCCCAATTTTCAAAAAGAAGCTTTGAACAATTCAGGTTGGCAACTTACCGCTGGCTGGCAATTCTTTCGGCAATCTCCATAATGGTCACCATTTTTTTAATCGCCGTTTCATACCTTATACCTGTCCTCTACGATGTCCGCTTTGCCGCTTCCCGAACTGCCCTTATGATTTTGGCCTTGGGCATGCCTTTCTTTTTTATCTCCGCTCTGCTTTGGCACTTGCTGATCATTTTCAAAAGACAAAAATATCTCACCATTATCTACCTTGCCGGTGCCGCTACCAATGTCATTTTGAATCTAATCTATATCCCCCGTTTTGGCTATCTGGCTGCAGCGACAGTGACTGTCGTTTCCGAGGCTTTTATTCTTGCACTTTTGATAATTGCAGTCATAGCAAACTCGAAAAATGCTTTAAAATATGCACATGATTAATGTCTTTTGTGATGGCGGCGCCAGAGGCAATCCCGGACCGGCTGCCTGGGGATTTGTGGTCTTTGAAGGTGGCAGTTTAAAAAAAGAAGCTTCTGGTTTCATTGGCATTGCGACAAACAATGTGGCCGAGTATACTGCGCTCATTCAGGCCTTAAAATGGCTCTCGGACGGCTATAAAGGAAAAGACTTAGATATTAATCTTGATTCTCAACTGGTGGTTATGCAATTGAGCGGCCGCTATAAAGTTAAAAACGCCCAAATTAGGGAACTTGTAGTCAAAGTCCGCGAACTTGAGCCAAACTTTGGTAAAATTTCTTATCGGCATATCGAAAGATCTAAGAATAGACAGGCCGATAGGCTGGTAAATGTGGCTCTTGATGCCAAAAAGCGCAATCTAAAATCGAAATAATTGTAATGAAAAATATTGAAGTATGGAATTAAAAGAATACATAAAGATACTTAAAACAAATATTTTTTTAATTTTGCTTTTCGCGGTTTTAGGGGCATCTTTAGCCTTTTTCTTTGCCGCAAAATTCGAAAAAGATCGATCTTATCAGCAGATCTTCTTTATAACGGCACCATCGGAAACAGAAGAAGTCGGTTTTAGCTTTGAAGGGTTTTACTCAAGCGAAAAAGCAAGGAATTTTACCGACACGGCGATTGCCGTTATTTTGACTCCTGATTTCGCAGCCGAAGTCGCTCCGGTCAAAATCACCTCGGTAAGAAAAATCGCCCCACAGGTTATCCGGCTTTCAGCGCAAGCAGAAAATCAAAGCGAGGCCAAAGAGGCCTTAACAGACGCTAAAGACATCTTCAATCAAAAAATTATCGATTTGACCGGCTTTGAAAGTTTTCAGCTCAAACCAGTCGGTAATATGGTCACACCTCAAACAGCTAAATTTTCAAAAAATGCCCTTGTCGCTTTTGGCGCACTTGCCGGATTGATCTTCGCACTGGTAACTGTCGGCGCAAAAACCTACTTTAAAGTTTGAGTAAAATCGCAATATGGAAGAATCTGCCCTCGCAAATAAACTTACCGGAACATCTGTTCTTATAACTTCTACCGGCTCGTATCTTGGCGCATCGCTTGTTGAGTCCTTAATACTTGAAAATTGCGACGTTTTTGGCGTCGGCAATTCCCCACTTCTTTCGCCGTATATTTCAAAAGCAAATTTTACTCTTTTAGAACTCGATTTAAATCAGCCGCTGCCTTCTTACTTACCGGAATTCGACTTAATTTTTCATCTTGATGAAGCGCAATCACACGGCTCAGCCTACGAGCCGCGACATTTCTCGCACCAGACAAAATCTATAATCGCCCAAGCACTAAAAGGCAAGACCCAAGTAGCAATCGTCGCACCAATATCATACGGTTTAGATTCGCATGAATTCCTAATAAAAGACGGAGCTGAAAAAGAAAGACTCCGTATTTTTTTGATCGGCGACCTTTACGGGCCCAAAATGCCCACCACATCACATGTCAGTCTCGGCCCGGCCCAAAAGGAGCTTTGGTCGCTCATCTCTCAGGCAGTCACCACTGACAAGGTTATTCTTGAAAACGAGGGTTTAAGTTGGATCTACCCAACTCACATAAAAGATGCAATTTTCGCCATCAATAAATTGGCCTTTTCGCCAAAAAACAAAGATGTCCAGGTCATCACCAGCAATGAACCTATTTCCGCACTCTCGGCATCTTACGAAATTCAAAACGTCGCCTCACTCGTTGCCCAAAAACAGCTTGGACTATTTTTTTCCGGTCCTCCACAAAAAGAAAGAACATCATCCCAACTTATGTTTAACATATCCCATCTGGGTCTTGCTCCAAAGATTAGTTTGCAGGAAGGCTTAAAACAAACTTTCGAGTACTTTAAAGGTCATGGTCTAATGGAGGAATCCCCTCAACCTCCTGCACGAGATCACCCTGCCTATCAAAAGAACCCGCCAATGGAACAGGAGCATAGTTTAAAATTTCCACCCCTCCAGAAACTCAGCAAAAGAATTCCTGAATTTTCCTTCAGTTTACGCGCGAAAAATGCTCTGGTTTTGATTTTTTTAATTCTTTTTATCTCCATTCTTAAGACAGGATTTGACATTTACCTTGGCGTAAATCGGCTTGGCGCAGCCAAAGAGGCCATAATTTCTGGTAACTTTGATAAAGCTAAAAATAAAGCTGGAGGAGCGGAAAAATCCTTTAGAGCGGCTGCTTTTACCTTTAAAATCTTGTCCTTACCCCTGTATCTTGCAACCCCCCAAAAAATTCAAAGCACGAATGCTGCAATTTCGGCAGCCCAAGATGGCTCAAAAGCACTCGCTTATTTTGCCTCTGGAAGCCAAGTACTTGCTATAAACGTAGCACTTATAACATCAAACCAATCAACCACCGACGGCTATGATCTAGAAACGCCCTCAGCCGATTTCCAGAAGGCTATATTTTTTTCCTCAAAGGCAGCAGCACAAGCGCGTTTATCAAAAACGTCTGCACTTTTCGGCACAAAGATAGATGCCATGCAAAATGCCTTTGAAGATCTCCACGGCCTGTCCCTGTCTGCCCATGAGGCAACCCAACTTACAGGAGATTTAGTTGGCACCGGACAAAAAACCTATCTGATATTACTTCAAAATAATACGGAACTGCGCCCCGGCGGCGGATTCATTGGCAATTTTGGCACCCTTGAATTTACAGGCGGTAAACTTAAAGCTATAAACGTTGATGACATATATTCAATAGACGGTCAGCTCAAGGAAAAAATTGAGCCGCCTAAGCAGCTTGTAGAAAAACTCCAGGTTGACAACTTCTATCTTCGCGATTCCAACTGGAGTGCTGATTTCGCCCTCAATTCCGCCACAGCCAGAGATTTGTTCAAAAAGGAAACAGGCAAGTCTGTCGATGGTGTTATTGCCCTGGATTTAACATTCGTTCAGGATGTTTTAGAAAAACTTGGACCCGTTAAACTTGAAGATTATAATGAAGAAATTTCTGCACAGAATCTGTTTGAGCGGGGAGAATACTACAGCGAGGTTGGTTTTTTCCCTGGATCTACCCAAAAAAGGGACTTTTTTGGCGCCTTATCCAGAAAAATGATCAGCCAGATTTTGACAGGCATTTCCCAAGACAAGCCAGACAAAAAGAACGAAAAAGCAGCCACACCCTTAGTAGCCCTGGTCTCATCTGCCAAAGAAAATCTTGCCGAAAGGCATATCCAGATGTCGTTTGACAATCCGACCCTGGCTTCCTATGTAGCAACCCATGGTTGGGACAGTCCTCAGCCTCCAAGACAATTTGATCTTACTGACACAAGCTCGACCCGAGATTTCTTGGCTATATCAGAGGCAAATTTAGGCGCAAACAAAGTCAATAGATTCCTGAAACGCGAGGTTTCTTACGAAATGACTATCGGTCGTGATGCCGATTTACTCGGTCGTTTAATTATCACTTATACTAACAATAGTCAGGCGGAAACCTGGCCAGCCGGCAAATATGTCAATTTCTTGCGGGTATACGTACCTGCCGGCAGTGACCTCTCCCAGATAAAAAACGGCAACGTAGATGATTTAAAGTCGGTAGAAGTGACTACAAGCGGGCCATTAACCACCTTTGCTACCTATGTCGAGGTGCCGACAAAATCACAGAAACAGATAAGTTTTACCTACAGAATTCCTAAAAACATCAAACTGGAAACTGCCCCCACCTATCACTTTTACCTAAAAAAGCAACCCGGAACCGAAAAAGACCCGCTGGAGTTTAAATTCAACCTGCCGGGATATCTGGCAGTTAAATTAGCAAATGGCGACGAAAAGTACTCAAAGGCGCAAAATCTCACCATCCAGACCGATTTAGCAGTCGACCGTCAGTTTGAAATTGAGGTCGCCAAGAAATAATACTTTAGTTGACCAAATCCATCAATTTTGCTAATATCACTCGACATGGAGCAAGTGCCATTAACCGCTGAAAAAAGATCTGTCTTGGGCAGAAAAGTTAAAACATTACGTCGAGAGGGAGTTATCCCTGCGCACGTTTTTGGCCATAAAGTGACCACAATCCACGTTCAGGTCAAAAACTCAGAGTTTTCCAAGGTCTTTGAAAAAGTTGGAGAGACCGGCATTGTCGACCTTGCCGTCGATGGCCAAAAAAGGCCCGTTTTAGTTCGAAACGTCCAGCTGCATCCGGTAACCAGCCAGACATTGCACGTCGACTTTTACCAGATAAATCTTACTGAGAAAGTCAAAGTCAACGTGCCCATTGAAGTTGTTGGCGAATCTCCTGCGGTCGAAAAGAAAATTGGACTGCTTCTAACCCCTGTCACAGAAGTCGAAATCGAAGCCTTGCCGGCCGATATTCCCGAAAAAATTGAACTTGAGATTTCCAAGCTTGCAAATGTTGGAGACGAAATTAAGATCAAGGATTTAACAGTCGATCGAAGTAAAATCGAGATTCTCCAAGATGCTGAACTGGTTGTGGCTCAGATTGGTGAATTGGTCACCAAAGAGATGGAAGCGGTTGAGGCAGAAATTGAGGCCGAACAAGCAGAGACCGCCGCAGAGGAGGGCGCTGAAGAGGTCAAACCTGAAGAAGCAGTCGAAGGTGAGGAAGCAAAACCGGAAGAAACTAAAGAATCTCAGCCGCAAGCTGCGCCCGAAGAAGCAAACGAGGAAAAATCTTAAAAATTACCATTCAACAATTTCGCCCTGCTTCTAGCGATTGCAGCACGCTCCGTATCACCCAATTTTTCGTAAAGTACTGCCAGCTTCTGCCAGGCGGCAGAATAGTCAGGTCGAGCCGCTACAATTTTCTCAACAGCCGCAATCTCTTTTCTGATTTCCGATTCATCTGCCCTATTTAGACGAGCAAGCAGTCTTAGCGTCTTCGAATTGCTAGGATCGAACTGATTTGCGAATCGAGCTTCCGCTAAAGCCCTATCTAAATTTTGCAAATTGCCTGTCTTTGTAAATTCCCGCTCGTATAAAAGGGCCAACTGTAATCTCTTATTAAAATCAGACGGCGAATGTAGGAGCACATTTTCTAAAACATCGATCCTATTGACTTCTCGCCCATCTTGATTACCAAAAAAACTCAGAAAAGCCGTGCCAATGACCAGAATAATTAAGATTCTAGGTAACTCCTTCTCGAAAAAGTTTACATCGAACGAATGTGAGATGCGGGAAATAATGCGAGAAATTTGCGGGAATTGCAAATTTCGAAGTCCTGAGTTAACTTGCACTGAGTTTTCCGAATGTGTCGAAGGGCGAGAAATATGCGGTAAATACATTGTTAAACTGTTATATTGTTACATTGCTATCAACAATTTAGCAATTG
>CAZLVB010000034.1:0-7493 GCA_964562855.1 uncultured Gammaproteobacteria bacterium
TTGATGCCTTCACCATACACTTCTGCCCAAAGCATGATTGATGCTCAAAGATTAGCTAAGAATCTTGACATCAAAACTATTACCATTAATATAGACAAATTGATGGAGGGTTATGGTAAATCTCTTGGGGATGCATTTAAAGAATTTAAACCGGATGTTACCGAAGAAAATATTCAGTCAAGAATCAGGGGCAATATACTCATGGCTCTTTCCAACAAATACAATGCCTTGCTTATCTCAACCGGCAATAAATCAGAACTAACAGTTGGCTACACGACAATCTATGGTGATCTTTCCGGCGGATTGGCACCGATTGGCGATCTTTGGAAAATTCAGGTTTACAACCTGGCAAAATGGATTAGCAAAACCAGCAAGGTAATTCCTGAAAATGTATTCAAAAAAGCTCCTTCCGCAGAACTTGCACCAAATCAAAAAGATCAAGACACTTTGCCGCCTTATGATCTTTTGGATAAAGTTTTGCAACTTCATATTGAAAGTCACTTGGGTGAGGAGGAAATCGTAAAAAGGGGATTCGAGCCAACACTTGTTAGAGGTATTCTAAATATGGTAAGAAAGGCGGAGTATAAAAGAAGACAAGCACCTCCTACTCTGAAGGTGAGTGAAAGGGCATACGGCATAGGCTGGCGGATGCCAATTGCTGCGTTAGTATCTTAAGGTTTTATGCAAAAGATTTCTGTAGTTGGTCTTGGCAAACTCGGGGCGCCTCTTTTGGCGACTATTGCCTCAACAGGTTTTAATGTTGTCGGTATCGACACAAATCCCAAAGTCGTTGCAAAAATCAATCAGAAAAAAGCGCCGGTTGATGAGCCGCAACTGCAGCCGCTTATCAGGCAAAACGCCAAAAGGATAAAGGCCACAACCGATTTTGAGGAAGGTATCAATAATACAGCGATAACTTTTATCATAGTTCCCACACCAAGCAACGGAAATGGTGGATTTTCAAACAAGTATGTTCTTAAAGCGGTCAAGAGTATCGGCAAGATTCTTGCTAAAAAATCCGGCTACCACACTGTGGCAGTAACTTCAACAGTTCTCCCTGGAACAATTGATAACGAAGTTATTCCAACTCTTGAGAGTATTTCCGGTAAAAAAGTTAACAAGGACTTTGGAGTTTGCTACAACCCCGAATTTATTGCTCTCGGATCAGTTATCAGGAATTTGCTCGGTCCCGACCTTGTTTTGATAGGAGAATCGAGTCCTAAGGCCGGAGAATTGCTTGAAAGATTCTACAGAAAATTTTGCACAAATAAAACGCCTATTTTTAGAATGAGCCCTATTAACGCGGAGATTGCTAAGATTGCTTTAAATTCATATATCACAACCAAAATTTCTTTTGCCAACACGCTAGCCGAAATTTGCGAGAAGATACCCGGAGGAAACATTGATGAAATAACAAAAGCTATCGGTGCCGACGCCAGAATCGGTAACCAATACCTCAAAGGCGCCATCTCCTATGGCGGCCCCTGTTTCCCCCGTGATAACCGTGCCTTTGCCTACTTTGCCGAAAGGTACCACGTGAGAACACCTATTGCAGCTGCGGCAGACACTGTCAATGAGAGCATCACTAAGAAACTCGCGGTCGCAATAATCAAGAAGGTCAAAAAGCAAAAAGGCAAGGTTTCAGTATTGGGTCTTTCCTACAAAACAGACACGGATGTGGCAGAGGAGTCTGCCGGAGTCAAACTGGCCAATCTTCTGGCCGCCGAAAGTATTAATGTTTCGGCTTGGGATCCCATGGCGGTTGCGAACGCCAAAACCTACCTTTCCAAAAAGGTGACCATTGCCAAAACACTCAAAGGTTGTCTTTCGAAAGCGCAAGTGATTGTTATTACCACCCCGTGGAAGGAGTTCAAGAATTTACCTATCCAGGTACTCAGTAATCCACAAAAGCCGATTTTGGTCGATTGCTGGCGCATCCTCGATCCGTTAAAATATCGAGAGGTCGCAACTTACAAAACAATTGGCGTTGGCGATCTTTCTCTCTAATGAACTCTCGTTTTTGGCAAGACAAAAGGGTGCTGGTAACCGGCGGCGCTTCCTTTATCGGTTCTCATCTGATCGAAGCGCTTGTTTCAAAAGCGGCAAGAATACGAGTGGTTGATGACTTATCTTCAGGAAAATTGGAAAACATTAAAAGTTTGGTCAAATCAAGAAGTATAGAATTTAGAAAATCGGACCTTCGAGACTCGAAAGTTGCCAAAAGGGCAGTTGGGAAAATCGACGTCGTTTTCCATCTAGCTGGTGATCATGGGGGGAGGGGGTATGTAGATCTGCATCAGGCCGGCCCGGCCACCAATATGATGCTTGACGGAAATGTTTTTTGGCATGCTTACAAGGTTGGCGTCGAAAAGATAATTTTTGCTTCTTCCGGCTGTGTTTATCCTAATTTTTTACAAACGGATCATCAAAAAAAACTTTATCTTAAAGAAAAACACGTTGGCCCTCCCTATGATGCGGACAATATGTACGGTTGGGCAAAACTTATGGCCGAATTGACACTCAAAGCTTACTATGATGATTGGGGAATGAAGACCGCTTCATGCCGTTTCTTTACCGTCTATGGACCTCGAGGTAAAGAAGACCATGCGGTTATGGCCATGATTGCCCGTGCCTTTATTAAACAAAATCCATACATCATCTGGGGTAACGGGAGCCAGGTAAGGAACTGGACCTATGTTGATGATATTGTCGATGGGATGATTGCGGTTGCCGAGAATATTGATGATGGCCAAGCTGTTAATCTTGGAACGCGTGAGCGTATTCGAGTGATTGATGCGGCTAAAGCTATTTTAAAGTACACCAATCACAATCCAAAGATTGAATTTCGACCACACATGCCAACAGGCCCTGCCAACCGTGTCGCCGACAATCGGCTGGCAAAAAAACTTCTTGGCTGGGAACCGAAGATAAAATTTAAAGATGGTGTTAATAAAACAATCGAGTGGTATTTCGCAAGCAAAAATCCAAAAGAAGTCGCCACGATTTTAGATCAGGCCCTGATTGAGAGGAAGGTCAAAAAGAGTAAAATACAAACCAGCAAGCTCTCCAGAAAAACGCCCCTCTTTGCAACAAAGACCGAATTTGCGTCATAATTCCATTCAGTGCTGACCATTTTTACCACCACTAAAGATTTCCGCGGTCGTTTTGCGCAAATCCAGGAGAATGCCATCGAAAGCTGGACAAAACTTAAGCCCAGAGCAAGAATTATTATTCTTGGTAAAGATTACGGGGTCGCCAAAATTGCCAAGAAATATAAACTTAAGCACATTGCCGATATCAAAACTAACGAGCAGGGGACACCGCTTCTTTCCGATATATTTAAAAAAGTAAGGAAAACAGCCAGCAGCGACTTGCTTTGCTATGTCAACGCCGATGTTATCCTGCTTCCTGATTTTACACAAGCAATAAAAAAAATCGGCCTCAAAAGATTCCTGATTTGCGGCCAGCGTTGGAATTTGAACATCAAACAAAACATAAATTTTAAAAAAGAATGGGACAGCCATCTAAAATATCAATCTCAAAATATGGGAAAACTCGACCAGCCCGGCGCGCTCGACTATTTTGTTTTCCCTAAAAGTATTGATTTTAAAATGCCCTCTTTTGCCGTTGGTCGGGGAGCCTGGGATAATTGGTTAATTTATAAAGCCAAGCTTTTGAAAATTCCCGTAATTGATGCAACAGAAACAATCACTGCCATACATCAGAACCATGATTATTCACATGCGGGTGGTTACAATGCTGTTTGGTATGGTAAGGAAAGAGAGAAAAATTTAAGGCTTGTCCACCAAAAGCGCCGCCCATTCAACCTTTTAAATGCCGATTACAAATTGACCCAATACGGTCTTTCTCGTCCGGATTTTTCCGTCTTTCGTCTATGGAGAAATTTCCAAGTATTACCGGTTATAAAACCGAAATTCGCAACCACTCTCTGGCCGCCCGTTCTGGTAATAGAACTGATGATTAAAGTCTATCGTAAGATTCGTATAATTAGTATTCATTAGTATATTTGCGTAGTTATGAGAGTTTTATTAATTTGTAAATGGGTTGCCGGAGCCACCAAAGGCGACTTCTATTATCCGGGATCATGGAGGGATACATTTGAGCTTGCCTGCGCATTTGCCGACTCGAACCAAGAAGTTCATATTCTCACTCCCAAAGTTTTTAAAAAACACCAAAGAAGATTTTTCCAAGAATTTGCAAAAACCCTTGCCCAAAAAGGCATCATTCATCACTTTGCGTCCACCAATCTTACTTTCGGTACCGGCTACAGCCCCTTCAGACTCAAAATGTTCTTCGCGGAAGTTGCGCTCACATACCGGCTTAAACCCGATGTTATTCAATACATGCAGTTTGGGCCGTCAACTATCTATCCTTTTGCTAAAAATATCCCCGTAATTTTTTACAGCTGCGACCTTTTTGCCCCATATACTGCCGAAAGTGAAGACCGTAGGCTGATTCTCGCAAATTGGGGAGAAAGATTCCAAAAATATAATCCATGGGTTATTTTGCAAAACCTAGTCTTTACGGGGTTGATCAAATTAGTTGGAAGTGACACGCCTAAAGATGCCCTCAAAAAAGGCGCTAATTTAGTATTAATGCACCCCAAAGGTTTCCAAAATCTTAAAAAAAAGCACCACTCTCAAAATATTTATCTTATCGAAAAAGGCATTCCAAAAATTACCCCAATATCAAAGCCTAAAATCCCCCAGAACTCACTGACTATACTATTTGTAGCGTCAATTCTCTATCGCAAAGGAATTTTTGATTTAATCGAGGCGCTAAATTTGGTACGCAGCGACTTTCCCAAAATTGAACTTCTGGTTGCAGGTTCGGGTCCGGCAAAAGCTGTGACTCTCCTCAAAAAAGCAATCACTAAGGCTCATTTTAAGGCAAAATATCTCGGGCCGATACCATATCCTCTAAGGTTAAAGCTTTTTCAAAAAGCCGATATCTTTTGTCTGCCGTCTTACCAGGACGCTTATCCATCTGTTATTCTGGAGGCTATGGCAGTCGGGTTGCCGACAGTAACCACTCGCCAAATCGACACGCCGATAATCAACAACTACTCAGGAATCCTTGTCGAGACCGCTGATATCGACATGCTTGCCGGCGCGATCAAAAAGTTAATTGTAAGTCCTAAGCTTTACGCAAAAATTAGTCTAAACGCCCAAAAAGCAGTCGCAGGCCTTACTTGGCAAAAACAGGCAGAGAAGTTTATAACGGATTGGCAGAAAATGCGACCTTCGGGTCGCAAATGAATGCCAAACGGCTACATACGTCTCCAGCGCTTGGGAAACGTATGGGTTTTCTGTCATCCGATGTAAACTGTAAAAGACAATGCTCCAGCTTTTGGGCTGGAGAAGTTTATAAATTTGTATTCACAATGAATTTAGGCCTATTTCTGGCAATCGGGGAAAGCTTAGAGGACCTTAAGAGGAAGGGCCAACTGGCGAGGGTTGTCAATTATAATATTAAAAAGTATTCCCAGGCTTTTGACAAAATTTATATATTTTCCTACGCGAATGAAGCCTTACAATTACCAAAAAATTGTATTCTCGTTCCCAATAAAACCGGTCTTCATCGGTATCTTTATGCTCCGCTCATACCCTTACTCCACTTTCGAAAAATTTTTGACTGCGATATTTTACGAGGCTACCAAATCACCGGAGGGATACCTTGTGCTATCTCTAAGATTTTTTTTGGCAAGCCGTATGTCATCAATTACGGCTATCATTACAGTAAAGTCGCTTTTATTGAAAACAAAAAATTTCAGGCTTTTGCCTTCCCCCTCTTAGGAATAATAGTTGGTTTTTTCGCCGACGCTATCATTGTTACCTCTCCCGACCTTCTCAAGTATCTGGCTCGCGTCAAGAAGGGGAAAATCCATCAGTTTCCTTCAGCCGGTGTCGACCTAAAATTGTTCAGGCCAGGCATAGTTTCTACCAAGCGCAATATTCTAAGAATAATTTATATTGGCAGATTTGAAGCTCAAAAAAATCTGCGCAGTTTAATTGAGGCCGTAGGCAAAATAAAAAAACCAAAGATCAAACTAACATTAGCCGGAGAAGGATCTCAAAAAAAAGAACTGATGTCGCAGGCTAAAAACTTATCAGTCAATCTAGAAATTTTACCGCCTCAAGACTACAAAAATATTCCGCGGCTGCTTTGCCTGTCCGATATCTTCACGCTGCCGTCGCAGGTAGAAGGCAATTCCAAGATTTTAGTAGAAGCGATGGCTTGCGGAACTGCGGTTATCGGTACCAATGTGGAGGGAATCAGACAAATCATCAAGCATAAAAAGACGGGAATTTTATGCCAAACATCGGCAAATTCGATAAAACAAGCAATAGACTGTCTTATTGATCCGGCAACTCGATTTTCAATCGCCAGAAACGCCAGAGAGTTTGTCGAGAAGCACTATGATTTCGAAAGACTCTTTCAAGAAGAAGTAGATTTGCTAAGAAAGGTAGCAGATGAGAAATCGTAAAATACTTTTTGTCTACAGAACCCCCCGAGGTAAAGTTCTGGCCGAGTGGCAAAAAGGTAAGGGGCCTGACAGTTTACTGTTCGGCGCCAATCATCTTAAAAAGATGGGTTATCAAGTAGATTTTTTCGACTCTGCTTATTCCCCGGTCAATTTTTTTCATCCGCTACTTTATCCTCTTGAGCATTCGATAATAAATGTCACAAAAATGGGTTTCAAGCTGGACCAGGCTCTTTGGCATTTGCCAAGATTTTCAAGTTACGATGTCATCGTTGGTACCGGAGATTCCGCTGGATTGCCGCTCTTAGCTCTAAAGTATTTCGGTCTTATCAAAAAACCGATAATTTTTATGACAGCCGGCCTTGCCGGAGCTCTTAAGGGTAAGGAAAATACTTGGGTCGGTAAATTCTATAAAAAGATTTTACCGATGGCAGATGTTTTTACCTCATATGCCCAAATCGAAATCAATTTTTTTGAAAAAGAAATGGGAATCAAAAAAGGCAAAATAAAATACATGCCACTTGCCACAGATTATGAATACTTTTCCCAAAAATCCCAGCCAAAGGTAAAAAAAGAAATTATTTGTGCGGTCGGGACAGAACAGGGAAGAGACTATAAAACATTATTCGAGGCAGTAAGAAAATTGCCAGTCACTGTAGAAGTCGCCTGTCACCCCGACAATATTAAAGGCTTAAACATTCCTGCTAACGTCAAAATTCGTCTAAATATTCCGGTACAAGACATTTTAAAAATTTATCAACGGTCTGTTATTTCAATCGTGCCTTGTTTCGAGAGGTATCGCTCATCAGGCCAAATGGTCGTCTTGGAATCAGCAGCTGCCGGCCTACCAATTATCGCAGCCAAAATCCAAGGCATAACATCGGCGTTTGATTTTAAAGACAAAAGCCATCTTCTCTTTACAAAACCGCAGGACCCAAAAGACCTTAGACAAAAAATCAGTCTGCTTTTAGAAAATAAAACTTTAAGA
>CAZLVB010000035.1:0-719 GCA_964562855.1 uncultured Gammaproteobacteria bacterium
CCAAGTACCCTTTCTGCGACAGGAAAAGCTTCCGTCAGAATATATCTTGATGCTCCTTTACCTTTATATTCAGAAGTTGCAGTAAGAATTTCCTGTTCACTTTTCTCGCCAAAACCGGCAAGTTTTCTAATCTTGCCCTCTTTGGCCGCTTTTTCCAGATCCTTTGGATTTTTAATGTTTAGCTCTTTTGCCAGTTTATAAGCGCTTTTGGGGCCTAAACCCCCAATAGAAAGAAGCGAGAACATACCGGGAGGCAAACTTTGCTTAATATCCTCAAAGTGCTTAACTTTACCGGTTTTAAACAGCTCATCTAAATGGCTTCTTATAGATTGGCCCAAACCGGAAACAGTATCAAGCTGCCCTTCATCCCATAAATCTTTTAATTCACTGGTGGCATGCTCAACACTGGTTGCAGCATTATCATAAGCAATAACCTTAAAACGATTTTCGCCTTTTGCCTCATAAGCAGCAGCTATTTCCCGCAGCATTTTTGAGATTTCTCTGTTTGAGATAAATCTAGTCATGATTGACTGTAGCCTCCCATAATTGTAAACTACAAACGCTATTTTGCAACTTAAAAACTGGTTTAGGCCAGAACAGAGCTAAAGCTTGTGCGGGACAAGCACGTCATATTAACATTAAGGACATGGGCAGCAAACCATGCTTGCCCGTAAAATTTGCGTAAACTGGGCTCGTAGTGAAGAGGCCTATCACGCCTC
>CAZLVB010000035.1:729-7129 GCA_964562855.1 uncultured Gammaproteobacteria bacterium
GAAACAGTTGCTCTGCCACTGAGCCACACCGGCAAGTCATGGCAGGCGGGCGAAAGCGCTGCTCTACCAACTGAGCTAAGGTGGCAAAAAACTACTCTATGCACCATTGTTCACGGGCGGGGCAAGCAAGTTAATTTTAGCTTTTTAGGAAACCGGATTCAAACATATCAATTTGGGATTGCCGGGATAAAAACGACGATCCCAGATTGGATTGACAGCTATTTTAGCTTCCTGTAAACTACATCTGGCCTAACCCCGCACTACAACAAGTTGAGTGCAGGGCAAGCACGTTACATTAACAGTTAGGGGAAGCAAACCCTGCTTGCCCCGTAAAATTTGCAAGGGATGGGCTCGTAGTGAAGAGGCCTATCACGCCTCCCTGTCACGGAGGAGATCGCCGGTTCGAATCCGGTCGGGCCCGCCAAATTTTTACGGGGTCACGGTGAAGATCGCCGGTTCGAATCCGGTCGCGACCGCTCGCTCGTCAAAATGGATTTCGCTTTCACCAATTATTTTTACAAAAATTGGTTTAGCGCTCCATGATTTTTCCTCTTCAAAATGAATAACATCTAGAGAAAAAAAGTACAAACAGAATTAGCCTCTTTAAAAATCTTGGTTTCTATGATATTTTGCTTCTAACTTCGTAATCTTCTGCCTGGAGGGAGGTAAAATGGCTAAAACCACCTTGGTTAAAAGATTAAGCAAATTCAACTGGCAGGAATCTTACGCTTCATTAATTTTGGGAGCAATAATCGTTGTGATTTTGGGACTTTTGGTCGCCAATTTTCTGACGCGAAACCGCGGCACCATTGACCAGGCTGATATGACTCAGTTGACAGAAGAAGAACAACGGCCCCCGGTTGAAGGTCGCGACTACCAGGTTAGAGAAAACGATTCTTTGGCCAAAATTGCAGAAACGGCCTACGGCAACCAGGAATTCTGGCCGGCACTAGCTGCGGCTAACAACATTGCCAATCCTAACGTAATTTGGACTGGAACAACAATAAAGCTACCAGTAAAAGACGAGCTTACAAAAACAAAAGAGGCTGCGAGCGTGACTTCGTATCAAGTTGCGCAAGGAGAAACACTCTTTACCATTGCCGAAAAAGTTTATGGTGATGGCAGCAAATGGACGGTTTTGGATCGGGCAAACGGATCACTGCGGCTCACAAACGGCAATCCTTTAGTTTACGCAGGCAGTACAATAATTGTACCCAGGTAATAAGCGGGATTAGTTGAGCGGTTCAACGCCACCTTCCCAAGGTGGAAAGACGGGTCCGACTCCCGTATCCCGCTCACGAACCTAACCTAAATACTGGAGACGGGACTGTAACTTCAAAATAAGTCCGACCCTATCACTTTTATAGGTTATTATTTGGGAATTAAGCAGATTGAGCAACTTGAGGTTGAAGTTTAGTTGCTTGATCCTTTGCGAAACTGTCAGCCAATACAACCGCAAGTTTACATAAAGATAAACCAGGAAAATCGTAGAGATTTTGCTCTCGTTCAGTTGTTACTGCACCATTCTCCCCCGAACGCACCCAAGAAGCCGTCGTATCCTCAACATTCATCTGCCCGTGTGGACGTGAGTAACTTCCCTCACGAGGAGGGGAATATAGAACACGCAACATTTTTTCTCCGTGTGTACCTTGCTGTCCGCAACTTAACCTGACTCTTGCATCAACGCCATCGCCAAATGATTCCTTTCTATAACCGTATATCTCAACTCCCCAACTATGATTTAGGACAACACCAAAATCCCTTCCAAAAAGTTCACGAAATTCGCTAACCCTATCATCAAATCTTGAATCCAGCCAGGTTCTATAGTGGAGGTCAGGATGTTCTGCTTGAAGCCATTCTGTCTCTTTAAGTGGTTCAAGTATTTCAAAGAAAAGTTGATAGCCCTGTGTTAGAAGATCTTCTGTTGTCCATTTGTCTTTCAACTCGCCGCCTTTAGGGTGTTTGCTAACTCTATCAAGCCAAACAAGTGTTCTTTCATCCAGTGATAACGGCGATTCCGTCGAGCGTTCTTGACCGGTCATAAAAGTAAAAAGGAGGACAGTTGCTAAATAATAAACCAAAAGTGTCTACTGGTCAATAATCGATATATCGCCCTGAATTTATGTGACTCTTCAACAATTCCAATTGAAACGCTAGCAATTTAGCCTCTTCCGAATTATCATTAAGCAAATTGTGGAGTCCGACCCGAATACCGTCTCCCGCTCACTCCGTTATAATATTCCTGCATGGCTAAATTCATCTCAAATAGAGAAATCGCCCAAATGCTGCGGGAGATTGCTGCAGCTTACGAGGCAAAAGGCGAAAATCGTTTCAAAGTTATCGCCTACGATAATGCAGCAACCAGTGTCGAGCATGCTACCAGTGAACTGAAAGATTTATGGGAGGAAGGAAAGCTTGATACCGTTGGTGGTCTTGGTACGTCCATAAGAGCGCATTTAGACGAGCTATTTAAAAAAGGCAAAGTTGGACATTTCGAGGACCTTAAAAAGAGTTTGCCGCCGGGTATGTTTTCTCTACTTGGTATCGGCGGTCTGGGCCCCAAAAGTGCTTATAAACTTGCAAAAGAGCTTAAGATTAAAAGTCCGGATGAGCTGAAGAAAGCAGCAAAGTTGGGCAAAATCAGAGATCTTGTCGGCTTTGGCGAAAAAAGCGAACAAGAAATTTTGGCCGCAATTGCCGAATTAAAAGGCAAGACAGGCACAAGATATCTCCTAACAGAAGCATTTCCGCCTGCCGAACGCGTCCTTAACCATCTGCGAAGCCATACCGCCTGCAGGCGAACCGAGCCTTTAGGGTCACTGCGCCGAATGCTTGCAACTGTCGGCGATATTGATATTGCCGTTGCCAGCGAAAACCCTAAAGAAATTATTGATCATTTCAAAAAATTTAAAGAAATAAAACGAGTCCTAGATGCAGGCGAGCGTAAATCATCCGCTCTTTTGCATAATGGTATGCAGGTGGATCTATTGGTTACGCCCGCTCGGGCCTTCGGCGCACTTCTGGTTCATTTTACAGGATCCAAGAATCACAACATTGCCCTTCGTGAATTCGCTCTTAAAAAAGGCATGTCGGTTTCCGATTACGGTATAAAGCTCAAAGGTAAACTCAAGGAATTCGCGACAGAAGAAGAATTTTACAAGTTTTTGGGCATGGATTTTATTGTTCCGGAGATGCGCGAAAATACCGGCGAAATCGAGGCAGCACTTGCGCACAAACTGCCACAAGTTGTTGACACCGGCGATATTAAAGGCGATATTCACCTTCATTCTAATTACCCAATTGAACCCAGCCACGATTTAGGCACAGCTTCTTTTGAAGAAATCATAAAGCGCGCTAAAGAACTAAACTACCAGTACGTTGGTTTCTCCGACCATTCTCCCGGATTCTCCACTCACACTAAAGCGCAAATCATAAATCTCATCACCAAAAGGAAACACAAAATTGAAAGCCTGAAAGCCAAAAATAAAGGTTTTGGGATCCTCAATCTTTTAGAAATCGATATTTTAAAAGACGGTCAGCTTTCTGTTCCGCCAGAAGGACTTAAATTGCTAGATGGCGCCATTGCCGGCATCCATTCCAGCCACAGACAGGCAAAAGATCTGATCACCCAAAGGCTGCTTGTTGCTATAAACTCACCCTATGTTCAAGTTATTTCGCACCCCACAGGCAGGCTCTTGAATCAGAGAGAATCCTATGAGGCAGACTGGCCGAGGGTTTTTGCGTCTGCCAAAAAGACAGAAACGATGCTGGAGATCAATGCTTATCCCAACCGCCTTGATCTTACTGATTCGCTGATACGTGAAGCTAAATTAGCCGGGATTAAATTTATTATCAATACCGATGCCCATCAGCTCAAACACATGGACAATATGAGGTTCGGCGTCGCCACCGCCAGACGCGGTTGGGCCACTAAAGCTGATATCGTAAATACCCTGCCTTGGGTTGAATTTGCCAAACTGTTTAGGGTTAATGTATGATTGCATAAATGTCGCCTACCGTCATCGCAATTGCCCCCTTAGTTTTACTCCTTCTCTATTTGTGGTTTATTTATAACGGTTTAATAACTGCCAGACTTCGCATAAAAGAAGCCTGGTCAGGGATCGAAGTTCAATTGAAGCGTCGGTCATCCCTGATTCCCAATTTAGTTGAAACTGTCAAAGGTTATGCCAAACACGAGAAGGCGGTTTTCGAAAACGTAACAAAAGCAAGAAGTGCGCTTTTATCTGCCAAGGGCCCAAAGCAAGCAGCTTCTGCTGACAATATGCTGGCAGGTGCCCTTAAAACATTATTTGCAGTAGCCGAGGCGTATCCAAATTTGAGGGCTTCTGAAAATTTTAAAGCACTCCAGGAGGAAATCACAGACACCGAAACTAAAATCGCCGCTTCTCGTCAGTTCTATAACGCCAATGTTTTAGACTACAATACCAAAATTAGGGTCTTTCCAAATTTCATATTTGCCAGACTATTTAATTTCACTGGAGAAGAATTCTTTGAGGCGGAAGAAGAAGCAAAAAAAGAGGTCAAGGTAAAATTCTAAAGGATGAATTCCGCACGGATCTTTGCAGGCTCCTCTAACCCTCCGCTAGCAAAGGCTGTTTCTTTGAAATCTAAAATCCCGCTGGGAGATATCGAACTGGGAGTATTTTCCGACGGCGAGAGAGACGTTTGGGTAAAAGACGATGTTAACAATTCGAATGTTTTTATTCTTCAGTCCAATTCATATCCGGTAAACGACAATATAATTGAACTGTCTCTAGTTGCTGATGCATTGCGAAGAAGCGGTGCTCACAAAATTACGGCAGTCATTCCCTATTTCGGTTACAGCCGAAAAGAAAAGCAGACTCGGCCCGGTGAGCCGATTTCTGCCAAAGTGATCGCCGATTTAATTATTGCCTCGGGGATTAACAAAGTTGTTTGTTTGGACCTGCATGCAGACGCCATTGTCGGCTTTTTTGACGTGCCGGTTATTTATTTGTCGGCACTAGAACTTCTGGCATCGCAAATTAAAAAGCAGAAAATTAAAAATCCAGTGGTAGTTGCACCGGATGTCGGAGGCGTCAAAAGGGCCAGAAATTTTGCGGCGCTTCTTGATACCCCCCTTGCAGTTATCGAGAAACATAGATTTACACATGTTAGAGACCACATGGAAGTTTTATCGATGTCCGGAGAAGTGTCGGGCGATACTGCCATAGTTATCGACGATGTTATTTCTACCGGAGGAACAATTATCGAAAGCGCCAAGGCCCTCAAGAAAAAAGGGGTTAAAAAAGTAATTGTCTGTGCAACTCACGGCGTTTTTGCCGCAAATGCAGTCGCGCGGCTTGAAAAAAGTCCTATCGATAAAATAATCGTTACAGACAGTGTTTCCCAAACCGCCAAAAGTCCAAAAGTAGAAGTTGTTTCTGTTACCAATCTTATTGCTAACTGTCTTGTTCAGGAACTCTAGTCCTCCTGTGCATGAAAGCTTCAAAGGATCGCGAGCTCATGAATTTTACAGAAAAACTTGAAAAAGCAATTTCAAAAAATAATAGTCTGCTTTGCGTAGGTCTTGATCCGGATCCGCATCGCCTAAAAGGGGCCCGAGATCAGTTTAGTCTCAATAAAATTATTATCGAACAAACAGCAGGTTTTGTCTGCGCCTTCAAACCCCAGATAGCTTTCTATAGCGCGGTAGGCTCAAAAGGTATCGAAAATTTAAAAAAAACCATAGATTACATTCATAAAAATTATCCTCTATTACCTATAATTCTGGACGCGAAGAGAGCGGACATCGGGTCGACAGCCAAGATGTATGCCATTGAAGTCTTCGATTTTTTAAAAGCAGATGCGGTAACCGTCAATCCATATTTAGGAGAGGATAGCCTCCTGCCTTTTTTTGAAAGAAAAGACAAAGGAGCCATTGTCTTATGCAGGACTTCCAATAAAGGGGCCCAGGATTTTCAGGATTTGGAAACGCAAGGAGAACCACTTTACCTCAAAATAGCCAAAAAAGTTATTGCTTGGAACAAGAAATACAAAAATCTATCAATGGTAGTTGGGGCGACTTGGCCAGATGAAATGAAAGCAATTCGATCTTTGACCTCCGATATGACATTTCTGGTTCCAGGGATAGGTGCTCAGGGCGGAGACCTGGAAGGAACTGTAAAAAATGGCTTAAGGCAAGACAAAAAAGGTTTGATCCTTAGTTCATCAAGGGGCATAATTTATTCCCAAGATCCGCAAAAAGCTGCCAAAAGTCTAAGAGATGAAATCAATAGATACAGGTGATATAGCCAAAGACGTAGCCTCTATTCTGTTTGACATAGGGGCGGTAATTTTCCGGCCCAGACAGCCCTTCAGATACGCATCGGGTATATTGTCTCCCGTTTATACTGACAAC
>CAZLVB010000036.1:0-7102 GCA_964562855.1 uncultured Gammaproteobacteria bacterium
GGGGATCAATGTGGTGGCAACAGGGGATTTTACTCATCCGTTTTGGTTCGATAAGTTAAAGAACGAATTAGAAGAAACGGGTAATGGACTTTATACATTAAAGTCATTAGTTCACAGTTCACCCTTCGACAAAGCTCAGGGCAAGCAGTTCACAGTCAAGAACAGTGAACCGACAACCATGAACCGTGAACCGATTTACTTCTTGTTGTCCTGCGAAATATCGTCAATTTACACTCAATCGGGAAAAGGCAGGAGAATTCATAGTTTATTCTTTTTTCCAAAATTGTCGTCTGTTGAGAAATTTAACTTGGAGCTTATTAAAAAAGGCGCTAACTTACGTTCAGACGGCAGGCCAATAGTTGGACTTTCGGCCAGAGATCTAGCAGAAATTGCCCTGGAAATCGATAAAAAGGCTTTGGTTATTCCGGCACATGCATGGACTCCGTGGTTTTCGGTTTTTGGCGCATTTTCCGGGTTCGATTCTATTTCCGATTGTTTTGGTGACATGGCAGAAAATATTTATGCAATTGAAACGGGTTTATCGTCTGATCCGGCAATGAACTGGCGAATTGAAGAATTGGATAGTAGATCGATCCTTTCGTTTTCCGACGCCCATTCCTTGGAGAAAATGGGTCGGGAGGCGACAGTTTTTGAGGCAGAAGAAATTAGTTACGACAGCATTTATTGGGCTATAAAGTGGCCAAAGGTGACAAAAGAGCCCTTCGATAAAACTCAGGGTGAACCAAAGGAGCCAAATGTTAAGAAAACCTTTGGTCCATCTGGTACCTTTGGGGCTTCTGCAACCTCTTCTAAAATTTCTTTCACTATCGAGTTTTATCCGGAGGAAGGCAAGTATCACTATACAGGCCACCGAAACTGTAATTTTAGTTTGAGCCCAGAAGAGACGGCCAAAAAGGGTGAGATTTGTCCGGTCTGCGGCAAAACTCTAACCATTGGTGTAATGCATAGGGTGGAGGAGTTGGCTGCTCAGCCCTCGGCTCTGAGCACTCAGAACTCAAATGGAGTGCGATGGGTATATCCGCAAGAGCACAGTCGACCGCCTTACGTTTCTCTTGTACCGTTGGCTGAAATTTTATCGGAGGCTTTAGGAGTAGCGGTTGGGACCAAAAAAGTAACGGATCAGTACATGGCTTTAGTTAACACTTGCGGCAGCGAATTTGATATTCTTTTAAGTCGTGATCTGGACAAAATTGCTAAAAATTCTACCCCTAAAATTGCCGAGGGTATTGGCAGGGTAAGGGCGGGAGGTATACTTGTTGAGCCGGGGTATGACGGCAAATTTGGTTTAGTAAAAATTTGGCCAGATACGTCTTTGGTAACTGATACAAAAACAGTTGATCAGGGGGAATCGCAACTGGCACTTTTTGCCTAAATTTAGGAGGTTTTCTGAAGATGGCGGCAGGCGACAGAAATACCGTTGCAGCACTTTCGTATGTACTGGGATTTGTTACCGGAATAGTTATTCTTTTGGTTGAGAAGGATGATAAATTTATACGCTTTCATGCCATGCAGTCGACACTTGCAACCGGTAGTCTTTTTTTGTTGAATATTGCAATTGGTCTAGTACTTAGGCCTTTGGGAATTTTAGATTTTTTGGCCGGAATCTTAAATATCATATTTTGGCTTTTGATATTTTTGGTTATTGTCGCATCAATTGTAAAAACGTACCAAGGCAGGTTGTTTAAGTGGCCGATGGTGGGCGAATTTTCCGAAAAACAAATTAAGTAGTTGTTGTGATTTTTGAAAATCGTTATCAGGCCGGTATTTTGCTTGCGGAAAAACTTCAGTCAAAAAAACTTTCACCAAAAAACTCAACAATAGCATCTATTCCAAGAGGCGGTGTGGTTGTCGGGGAAGCAATCGCTAAAACTCTTTCTATCCCTCATGTGGCCATGGTTATTAAAAAACTCGGGGCGCCTGCGAATCCGGAACTGGCAGTTGGCGCGACTGCATCTTTTGGCAAGTCAATTCTGGACAGATGGCTAATTGCCGATCTTAGTATTCCAAAAGATTACTTAAAGAGGGAGATTCTCAAGAAGAGAAAAGAGGCAAAAAGTCGGGAGAGGTTATTGGGGACAAGCGCAACTTATGAAAAATATAAAAATAAGATAGTAGTAGTTGTGGACGATGGCTTGGCAACCGGCCAGACTGCCAAAGCGGCCGCGAAAATAATTAGGGCATTTGGCCCCAAAAATCTGATTTTAGCGGTGCCATGCGCTGCGCCCGTGACCTTAGAATCAATTAAAGATGACTATGACGAAATAATTTGCCTTGAGGTTTCGCAAGACCTTTTTGCCGTAGGCCAGTTCTACCGTGATTTTAGGCCGGTAACAGATAGCGAAGTCAAATTAATTCTCACTTCCAGTGTCGTGCTTGACAAAAGACCTATAGATGTGTAGAATCCGCATTTAATATGGTAATGGAACGTTTGGATGCCGCAGGAAGGCACCCTGAAAACCAAACAGAGACAAGGCAATTTGCTATTGCGCAGGCAAGAAGCATATTGCGTGCCGCAAAAATTAAAGATCCCGGCCCCAAAGAAACTACGCCTAAAAGAGGTTCAAAAACCCAACAAATTGCGGAAGCAGTAAAAGATCCACTGGCAATTGCTGTTTTGGAATATCAAACCCAACCCCACACGCCGGAATTGTTAAGCAGAACTTTTCAGGCGATTTGGCAAGCGAGAGGTGCTGAAATTGGTGTAACGTTTGAAGTTACTCCCTGCACATATACCCAAGAAGAATTGGATGAGATTGAGAAACAAGGCAGGCGAATAGGCTACCTTCCGTCGGAGCTGGCAACGCAGAGTGTCCGAAATAAGCTCGGGGAAATAGCACCCGTTACCGGAAGTTACAGCGTCCAAAAAGACAATCTCGTAACAAATGACGAAAATCCTTCCGGCTGGTTTGATTATGATGCAAGTATTGATGCGCCATACCTTGACACCAAAGAAGGTCAACTCGTTCAAAGAGTTGCCAACGATGGCCGAAAGCTGATGAGCTTAAATCAATATATCGTCGCCGGCTGGGACAGCAAGCTATTTACAGGTCGATACTTAGATGAAGGCTCAACATGGGCAAGAGTCGGTTCTCGTGACGGGGGTCGTTTGGTCTACGTTCGCTTCGATCCGGACGGCCACTTGCGCGTCAATTGGTTTCTGAGGCCCGATGATCATTCTCCGTACATAGGTGGGCGTTCCGCGGGGAGTGCCTAAAGCTTAAAACTTTTACTCTTTATACTTTTTAATCCCTTTTCTCTTTTTTCTTTTTGCGATATATTTTCACTTGAGACTAGGTTAATGTACCTAAGTTCACGTAATTTGGGTCACCGAAATCCTTGATTTTCAAAAAAGTGCCGGAATTTTGCAGTTTACGAATTGCAGAAGCGCGCACTCGAAAGGCAAGACACTCCGTGCTTTTGTGCTTTGCTGAGATAGCTTCCAAAGGAGTTTGCTTTGCAAACTCGTTTTCTTCGCTATGCTCAGAATATGAAATACAGTGGCGGGAGTTAATCGAGCTACGGTGGTAATGGATGGCATGAAGCATATTAAGTCGGTTCTCGTAACGAGGGTCGTTTGGTCAACGTTAACTTCAATCCGGACGGCAACTTGAACGTCAATTGGAATCTGAAGCCCGATGATCATAATCCGAACATAGGTGGGCGTTCCGCGGTAGTGTCTTGCTTAACTTTTAAAGGGATCGTTTCCAGCCACCGAGCATACGGCCGATTTCCTGAAGGTTTTGTTCAAGCATTAAATATTTTTTGTTATCAAGGGATTTTGTATCTTTTGCAAGTCTTAAAAGGATTTTAAGTAAGTTAGCAAGTGTAAGTGCTCTTTCTATAATGGGTAATTTACGCTCTTTAGCACTATATCCGGCGGAAATGATATGCTCGATTATTTCTAAAGTAGTGTTGTCCAGCTTTTGACCTAATGTATATCGCTTCGATTTGGGGAAGAGAAGAAGATAGTCACTCAGATTTTTGTAAAAATCATAAAGCCTGCTAAAAATCGGTATATCGAGGTTAAAAGGTTCGGGGGGGGGGGCATTGTTATTAGTTCAAAGTTGTTAGTTCAAAATTCAAAGTTATGGAATATTCTCAGTTAATATCAATTGAAAACATTTTTCAAGCATGGGACGAATTTAAGAAGGGAAAAAGAAAGAAGTACGACGTGCAGGTTTTTGAAAGAAATCTCGAGGGTAATCTATTTCACCTTCATGGACTTTTAAAATCCAAAACGTACAAACATGGTTTCTATAGCCAATTTTACGTTAATGATCCCAAAAGAAGGCACATACATAAAGCGCAAGTTTCTGACCGGATTGTTCACCATTTACTTTATAGGTATCTTTACCCTCTCTTTGACAAAACTTTCATTTACGATTCGTATTCTTGCCGGAGAGAGAAAGGCACACACAGAGCGGTTAAGAGACTTGAAAAATTCTCAAGGAAACTTAGTAGGAATTATCACCAAGACTTCTGGGCACTAAAATTGGATATTAAAAAGTTTTTTGCCTCTGTTGACCATGAAATTTTATTAAAACTTATTAAAGAAAAAGTTAATAATCAAGACGTTCTTTGGCTAATAAGCCTTGTAATCAATAGTTTCTCGCAAACAGAGGCACAAATAGGGGTCAGACCCCAAAAAGGTATCCCACTTGGCAATTTAACGAGCCAGATTTTTGCAAATATTTATATGAACGGGCTCGATCAATTTGTGAAGCATAAATTAAAGGTAAAATATTATCTGCGCTATGCCGACGACTTTATTATTCTAAATTCTAAGGAAGATGCTTTGTACCAATGTATTAATACATTAAAACAATTTCTCAACAGCAAATTAAAACTCGAACTGCATCCAAATAAGACCAGCAGTAGGAAACTTTCATGGGGGATCGACTTTTGCGGCTACGTTGTGTTGCCATATTATATTTTGCCTAGGACAAAAACTAAAAGACGCATTTTTAAAACTGTTACCAAAGAATTTGTAAGAGAACAGCAGCTACAATCGTATCTTGGCTACTTTTCCCACGCAAACGCACATTTTTTAACCCAACGGTTAAAAAATCAAATTTGGTTTCGGCAAAACGGATGATAGAATACATGAGGATGAAATTGATAGTAGGTCTAGGGAATCCCGGGGCTAAATTCAAAAACACGCGTCACAATATCGGTTTTATGGTTGTCGATAGATTTGCAGTCGGGCGTGGTCTATCTTGGCGTTTTAGTCGGGACTGGATCTGTTTTTTTATCAAAAAAGAAGACTGTGTTGTAATTAAACCTTCGACATTTATGAATAAATCCGGCCATTCGGTAGCTGCGGTCGCGAATTTTTTTAAGATCGGAAATAAAGACATTCTGGTTGTTCAGGATGACTTGGATTTGCTTTTTTCTAAAATTCGTATTTCTTTTGACAGTACAAGCGCCGGGCATAAGGGGGTTGAAAGTATAATCGAGCGGCTGGGCAGTTTCGAATTTGGGCGACTTAGAATAGGTATCGGTAAGCCAGCTGGGGTTGACGGGGAAAAATACGTTTTGGAAAATTTTAGTGAAGATGAGCAAAAACAGCTAGAGGGAGTTTGCGCCCGAGCGGTCGAGGCAATCGATTCTTACCTTGAGAGCGGTATTTCGGCAACTATGAATAGATTCAATTGATACATGGGTTTTCATTCAGCTTCAGAGCTTTTGTCATATATCGAATATGCCCTCAAAACGTGGGGGGTGTTCATTGTTCCGGTGGGCGCATTTTTGGAAAACTCCGTAATTCTTTCTTTCATTTTTCCGGGCGTTACGGTGATTTTCCTTTCCGGATTCGTACAGCGGACTACCGGCGACGGCCTGATTTTAATTATAGCTTTAGCATCGATAGGGTCTTTTTTGGGAGATAATCTTGATTATTTTATCGGCAGAAAGACAGGAAAGTTGTTGGAAACTAAACCCCTGTTTAGGAAACCGATTCACGCGGTTAAGCCGTTTTTGTACAAGCATGGCACTTGGGCAATTTTTGCGGGACGATTTTCTTCGTGGAGCAGAGCATGGATTGCTTTAGCCTGCGGAACTGTCCATATTCCTTACTGGAAATTTGCGACTGTTTCAGCCCTTTCCGCTACTTTATGGAGTGGTGTTTGGATTATTGGGGGTTATCTCTTAGGCGGTGAAAAAGAATTAATTAGTCAGTGGTTAACAAGAGGAGCTTTAATATTCTGGTTGGGATTTTTAGTTCTTATTGTTTATTATTTTAGAACTAGAATTAAGCTTGTCCATGACCTTTTGATTTTTAGCAGTAAAAAATATAGCAGGGAAATAATTAATGCATTTAAAAAAACAAAATAATTTCAGAGAATCAGTTTATTATCTGGTAAAAAAAATACCTTTGGGGAAGGTAACTACTTACGGTGCGATTGCAAAGAAGGTAGGGATCAATCCAAAGATGGTTGGATGGCCCCGCACAGAACTTACCTCGAGTCGAGGTCTTCGTCCTCGCCCTCGAGGGGCGTTTATGCGGGGTAAAGCACTTGCTAGGGCTGTTGGTAATGCTCTACATGCAAACACTAATCCATCGGTTCCTTGTCTTCGAGTAGTGGACAGAACAGGGAGGCTTGCGCCGAATTTCGCCTTTGATGGCTGGCAAGAACAAAAAAGAAGATTAGAGTCTGAGGGGGTTAAATTTATTGATGAGATGCATGTTGATCTTTCCAAAAGCCTTTGGAATTGGGAGATTTAAGATTTATGAATTATGATTTATGAATATTCTTAAATCTAATCTCTTGAATCATAAATCACATGATAGTTAGAGCGCATATTTGGATTTCAGGGGAAGTTCAGGGGGTCTTTTTCAGAAGATCTGCAAAGGGTCAGGCGGAAAAGCTGGGAGTTGTCGGCTGGGTGAGGAACCGCAACGATGGTTCTGTAGAAGTCGTGGCCCAGGGCGAAAAGGACAAGGTTGATAAGTTTATCGAGTGGTGCAAAAAAGGCCCGCCGTTTGCCAAAGTAGAAAATGTGGAAGTTGAATGGAGAAAGAACATTGAAGACTTCGAAGAGTTTGAAATTGTTTGATGTCAATTAATATTTCTGTTTTGGG
>CAZLVB010000037.1:0-7074 GCA_964562855.1 uncultured Gammaproteobacteria bacterium
ACGCGAGAGAATACATACTTCCGAGGACTGGTATGTGTTCTTGCTCGCTCATGTAAACTTAAACAATAATACCGAGAACTTTTAGTCCTCGGAAGTTTATAATCTATTCGTGAAATTGGCAACCTTACTTAAGTATTTGGCACCTTTATTGGTAGTTGCCGGAATTTCGCTGATTGTTTTTTCAACAACTGATCTTACGCCTTCTGCTACTCCAAATAGTCAATCAGAAAGATTTCAGTCTACAGCAAGTCCGCAAATTCAGGGTTTACAACCGTCATCTTCCCTGAACAATCAGACAACCAAAGATGGAGAAAAAGTACTCGTTACCAGAGTGGTTGACGGCGATACCATAGAGATTGAGGGCGGCCAAAGGGTCAGATATATTGGTATTGATACGCCCGAATCGACAACGACCCTCCAGTGTTATGGAAAAGAAGCCACTGATTTTAATCGAAAACTCGTTGAGAAAAAGGTGATTAGGCTCGAAAAAGATGTTTCGGAAACCGACAAATACGGCAGACTGCTTCGCTATGTTTACATAGGAGACACTTTTGTCAATCAATATCTAGTCATCCAGGGATATGCCCACTCCTCATCATACCCTCCGGATATTAAATATCAGGACTTGTTCACTCAAGCAGAAAAGGAGGCTAGGGAAAATACCAGAGGCTTGTGGGGCGGATGCAAGGCCGATCAGAAGCCCAATGATTGCCTAATCAAAGGCAATATTTCATCTAGTGGAGAAAAGATTTATCATTTGCCGGGGCAAAGGTATTACGACAAGACAGCAATCGACGAATCAAAGGGCGAGCGTTGGTTTTGCACAGAGGAAGATGCCCAGAAGTCGGGCTGGAGAAAATCTAAAATATAAATTAATATTGACTCATGCTTTCCAAGATCAATTCAGCAGCTGTCGTTGGCTTAGATAGTGTTCCAATAACCGTCGAAGTCGACATTGCCGCCATGGGATTGCCCAGTTTTACAATTGTTGGTCTTCCCGACAAAGCAGTTGAAGAATCAAGGGAAAGGGTCCGGGCGGCCCTGAAAAATACCGGCGCTGATCTACCACCGAAGCGAATTACGGTAAATTTAGCACCTGCCGATCTTCCGAAAGAAGGCCCGGCTTACGACTTGCCAATTGCTTTGGGAATCCTACTTGCTTCTGAACAGCTTCCCACGCAAGACTTTGAAGACTCTATATTTTTAGGGGAACTTTCTCTGGACGGTTCCTTGCGCCGAATTTGGGGCATCTTACCATACGCTCTTATGGCAAGAGAAAAGAAATTTAAAAATCTTTTCATCCCCAAGGACAACAGCCAGGAAGCACAAGTCGTCGACAAAATTACCGTCTATCCCGTTACCAACCTCAAGCAGCTTTTTGAGCATTTTGCTACATCCGATTTGCCTAAGGTAAATCAAAAATCGATTACTCCGGCCAAGTTTAAAAAACAAAAGTATAACGCTAATTTCGATAGTGAATATGATTTCGAAAACATTAAGGGGCAAGAAAGCGCTAAGCGTGCCCTGGAGATTGCTGCAGCCGGAGGTCACAATATCCTGATGAAAGGACCGCCTGGTGCGGGTAAAACCTTAATGGCCAGAAGCTTTACCACAATTTTACCAAAGATGACTTTTGAAGAAAGTCTGGAAGTAACTAAAATTTATTCTGTTGCCAATCTACTGTCGCAGGATCAGCCTATCATCACGCATCGGCCGGTCCGCAGTCCTCACCACACCACTAGCCACATTGGGCTAATCGGGGGCGGTAACGTGCCCCGACCCGGTGAAATTTCGCTGGCTCATCGGGGCATTTTATTTTTGGACGAATTTCCGGAATTTCCCCGCCATGTCCTTGAAGCCCTTCGCCAACCCATGGAGGATGGCCATGTGACGATTTCGCGTGCGGCCGGCTCTGTCAAATTTCCCTGCCGATTCACTCTTGTTGCCGCGGCCAACCCCTGCCCATGCGGATTTTTTGGTGACGAAACCAGAAACTGTACTTGCAATCCGCCAATGATTACGCGCTACCAAAAGAGAATCTCCGGTCCGATTTTGGACAGAATCGATATGCACATTTCGGTCCCCGCGGTTAAAGTCGAAAAATTAACCAGCAAGTTTCAGGCCGAATCATCGGCAGTGATCCAAAAACGGGCGCAAAAAGCTCGCGATATTCAGCTTAGGCGATTTAAAGGTCTAAAAATCGCGTCGAATGCCGAAATGAACAACAAACAATTGAAGGCTTTCTGTAACCTCGATCAGCAGTCAATTCTGCTTCTCAAACAGGCGATATCAAAATTAAATCTGTCAGCTAGGGCATTTCACCGCGTAATAAAAATAGCAAGAACAATCGCAGACTTAGAGGACTCGGTGAAGATCAAAAGTAATCATATCGCAGAAGCCTTACAGTATCGTCCCCCAATAGAGTCTTGATAAAGAGTAAGTGAATGAAAATTGAACCTCAACAGTATGTTAAAATTTCAACTTGTGAAGCAGATACTAGCAGTACTCTTCATTGTGATTTTGACTGTCGGTTTAATAGCTATAGCTTTCACAGTCATCCAGACCAACCAGGAAAGTCAGCGACTGGAATCCGATTTAGAAAGACGCTCCACACTCCTTGCCGCAAGTTTAACGGAAACGATTGAGCCTAGTTTTCTAAATAATTCAGACCAATATCTGCAAAACCTTGTTGAAAGATTCCAAGACAGGGAAAGACTTGCAGGACTTGCCATATATGACAATAACGAAAATATAGTCTCACTATCTTCAACACTCCCAAAAGAAATTACAGACACTCAAAAGATTGCGGCAAACTCAATGGACGAGGATAGGGCAAATGATGGTTTTGCTAACGTTGATGGCAAAAAAATGTACCTTTTTGCAATACCATTACATGACCAAGAAAGAATAGCGGGATCATTGGTGATAATTCACAAGGCCGATTATATTGACGTACGTCTTTCCGAAATCTGGAAGAATAATTTAACAAGGCTTTTTCTGCAAATCCTCTTATTAACAATAGCAGGTTTACTGATGGTAAGGTGGTTACTTTTTCAACCTCTTAGAAAACTGACAGAATCCCTGAAGTCACTAAGGCCCGAAACTGTAGATCAAGATGCATTCCCATTAGCCGGCTCCATGCTATTCCAGCCCTTAACAAAAGAAATTTCAAACATTAAAAAAAGCCTGATTGATGCGAGAATGGCGGCAAGTGAGGAAGCGAAGGTAAACCTTGAAAGGTTGGATTCCCCTTGGACTGCCGAGAGATTAAAAGTCTTTGTCAAAGACATCCTAAAGAATCGAAAAATTGTGGTTGTTTCTAATAGGGAACCGTATATACATTCCAAATCTGGAAACAAAATTAACTTCTTTATTCCGGCGAGCGGAATGGTTACGGCTATTGAGCCGATGATGGAGGCTTGCGGAGGTACGTGGATTGCCCACGGCAGCGGAGACGCCGATAATCTCGTTGTGGATAAGAACAATAAAATAAAAGTCCCTCCACCCCCAGACGAACCCAAATATGGTCTCAAGCGGGTGTGGTTAACGGAGAACGAGGAAAAAGGATATTACTACGGTTTCTCCAATGAAGGTCTATGGCCGCTTTGTCATATTGCACACACAAGGCCAATTTTTAAAAAGAAAGACTGGGAAGAGTATAAAAAAGTGAACCATAAATTCGCCCAAGCGGTTCTTTTGGAAATAAAAAACCTGAAAAAACCGATGATTTTGGTTCAAGACTTCCATTTTGCTCTTTTGCCGAGAATTGTAAAAAATTCAAGACCCGATGCATCGGTAAGCATTTTTTGGCATATTCCCTGGGTTAGCGCCGAATCTTTTAGCATTTGCCCCTGGAAGAAAGAAATCTTAAACGGTATGCTGGGAGCAGATCTTATTGGTTTTCATACGCAGCTCCACTTAAATAATTTTATCGAGACCGTAGAACGGGAACTTGAAACTTTAATCGATTTTGAACAATTCACTATCACTCACGCCGATCACAAAACTTATATCAAACCATTTCCTATAAGTATCGCTTTTTATAACGATACAAGATCTAATAAAGATAGCCTAAAAACCGACAAAGAAAAGACACAAAAGGAGTTCGGTGTGGAAACTAGATACCTTGGAGTTGGAGTTGATCGGCTTGATTACACAAAAGGAATCCTAGAGAGATTAAAGGGAATTGAAATTTTACTTCAAAAATATCCTTCCTACCGCAGACACCTGACATTCATCCAGATAGCCGCACCAAGCAGAACGCGGGTGCAAAAGTACCAAGATTTCGCTCGCGAAGTCGAGGAAGAAGTCGAGAGGATAAACTCTAAATATAAAGAGAAGAATTGGAAACCAATAATTTATGTCGAAAAACGGCTAAGTCACGACGAAATAAATAAAATATTTAGAGCGGCTAATTTTTGCCTTGTAACATCGCTGCATGACGGAATGAATTTGGTAGCCAAAGAATTTATTGCAGCAAGAAACGATGAGCAGGGGGTATTAATTTTAAGTCAGTTTACCGGTGCCTCACGGGAGTTAAAGGACGCAATTATTATTAATCCTTATAACGGCGAACAAACCGCAGAGGCAATTCATCTTGCTTTAAAAATGTCTGCAGCAGCACAAAAAAAACGCATGCAGAAGTTAAGGCAAACCATCAGAAATCACAATGTTTACCGCTGGTCCGCAGAATTTTTAAGAGCAATGGTCAATTTAGGGTAGGGACCATGAAAATCGCAATTATCTGCTCGAACAATTTTAATATTAACCAAAAGACTCGGAAAGGAACCGAAATATTCTGTAATGATTTAATAAATAATCTTGCCAAGCTTTCAATGAAAAATAATGTCAATATGACCACTTTTGCTTCCGGAGAATCGGAGTTGCCTACGAAAATAGAGAGTGTAAATTTTAAACCTTCTTCCTCCGACCCCGAAATTGACAAAAATCAAAAACATATAATTTTTGAATTAGCTCTTATTTCAAAGGCTTTTTCAAAACAAAAAGATTTTGATCTCTATCATATTAATATCGGAGACGGTGATATAGCTTTGCCTTTCACAGCCTTTGTCAAAAAACCCGTGATTATTACTCTGCACCATTTAATAAACGAAAATTTCACAAGAAAATATTTTTCCTTATTTAAAAACGACAAAAATGTTTTTTTTATATCAGTAAGTAGTTTCCAAAGGACAATTTTGCCGAAAATAAATTATGTGGCGAATATTTATCATGGGGTAGATGGGAATGTTTTTGAGTTTGATAGAGAAGGCGGAAATCAAATTGTTTGGGCAGGAAGAGCAATTCCCCATAAAGGAATGGATCAGGCAATAGATTTGGCAATCAGCCTTCGTCGTAAACTTACGCTTTTCGCAATTAAAAGTAGTGAACACGATGCTTGGCTTACTAAAATTGCCGCGAAGATTTCCCATGCCGATTTAATTTCATTTGAATTTAACCGCGAGAGAATAAGTTTGGTAAAACCATTTGCAAAAAGTAAGCTTTTTCTTTTCCCCGTTACATGGGACGAACCGTTTGGTTTAGTTCTTGCGGAATCATTGGCCTGCGGAACTCCGATTGTTGCCTACTCTCGAGGATCAATCCCGGAAATAGTCAAAGACGGTGAAACCGGCTTTATCGTAAATCCCCAAGAAAGCGGGATTCGAAGAAACTGGATCGTTAAAAAAACAGGATTTAACGGTCTTTGCGAAGCTGTCGAAAAAATTTACTCCATGACCAAAAAAGAGTACGAAAAGATGAGAAAGTCATGCAGAGAACAATTTGAAAAAAAATTTACTGTTGAAAAAATGGCTGCTGAATATATAAAAGTTTACCACGAGGTTATCCAAAAATTCCGACAAAGAGTCTGATATGCACATTTCGGTTCCGGCAGTTAAGGTAGAAAAATTAACCAAACATATAAATGCCGAGCCGTCGAAATCTATTCAAGCAAGAGTTCAAAAGGCTCGCGACATTCAGCTCAAAAGGTTCAAAGGTTTAAAAATCGCCTCGAATGCCGAAATGAATAACAAACAATTAAAGCAATTTTGTAATTTAGATGAACAGTCAATACTTCTCTTAAAACAAGCAATCTCAAAACTCAATCTTTCCGCCCGTGCATTCCATAGAGTAATCAAGATCGCCGGAACCGTTTGCAGATCTAGAAAACTCTGAAAAGATTAAATCTAACCACATCGCCGAAGCTCTACAATACAGACCATCGAACCAGGAATAGTTTACCCTGCTTGACCTGAAAGAACTTGAAGGGAGCGAACATAGTGAGTCGAAGGGTCGGAAGTTAACCTGTTACAATAAAAGAGGAGTGAAGAAAACCATATTAATTCTAATAATTTCCTTCGCACTCATTCTTCTTGGCCTTTTGACAAGTGCAGTCGTCATTAGCTTTACGGTTATCAAGCCTACGACAGATTCTATTAACCAAAAACTTGCAACAAAGTTTTCTAAAATCGTCCGGATTCCTCAAGGAATTCAATCCCCGTTTATAACCGTTAACTCAACCGGTTATTTTTGGGAAATGGAAACAATTGAAAATGAAGTAACAGGGGTTAAATTTATGTTTGACCCATCATTCACAAGCGACAAGAAAGAAATAGAAGCCATTTTAGACATGCCCGAAAACGGAGATGCCAGTATTTTCAATAAGGTTCTGCCGGCGGTTATAGCTGATGAGCAGACAGTCAAGAGTGTCAAAGATTGGCAAAAAGCCAATCTTGGTGCAAACGACCAAGCCGGCTATAGCAAAATCGACCTTGTAATTAAACCAGAAACGAAACAGGTAATAAGAGTTACTTGGGTATACGAGAAAGAAAATTTGGGAGATGAATTAACTGGTGATTACCAGAAACTTACCAAATATAAAAAACCGCTTTTTGGATTTCTTTATGAACTCCCTAATCTGATAATAGGACTTCTTTCTGGTTGAAATACAAGGAGAAAAAACCCCAGTAAAATTTGGGGTTTTTTCAAACCTAAAATTTTAGATCTCTTATCCGCCGATCTTGAACATGGTTGTGCCGCAAACCGGGCATTTGCCCTTCATTGCTGGCTTACCAT
>CAZLVB010000038.1:0-6898 GCA_964562855.1 uncultured Gammaproteobacteria bacterium
TCGTTGCGCGACTAAAACTGGTTGTCTTTAAAAGATAATTTTTAGGCATAAGCTGCTAAAATAGCCTAATGATCAAGGCTGTTATTTATGATCTTGATGATTTGATGGTTAATTCCGATTCTCTGCATATCGATGCTTCTGAAAAAGTTTTTTCGAGGCACAATGTAGATCTTAAAAAATTACCATTAAGAGTCAGGGCAGGATTTGTTGGAATGCGAGTTTCGGATATCCTGAGGGTTATCGTTAATTATTTCAACTTAAACGTAGACTTTAATCAACTTAGAGAAGAGAGGTCACAGTTATTTTTAGATTTGGTTAGTAGTGAACTTAAACCAATGCCGGGGCTTATTGAATCCCTTAAATTTTTTAAGGAAGGTGGATTCAACATTGCGCTTGCGAGTTCCGGGACCCGAAAATACATCAAATTAGTTTTGAAAAAATTCAAAATAGATAACTATTTCGATGTTGTCGTTTCCGGTGATGACGTTAACCTTGGCAAACCAAATCCTGAAACTTACTTAGTTGCATGCAGTAAATTGAAAATTGAGCCAGCTAAGGCACTCGTTTTAGAGGATGCTACAAAAGGTATTGCAGCAGCGAAGTCTGCTGGCTGTATTTGTATAGGAATTAGAAACCCTTATACTTTGAGACAAGATTTATCTCAGGCGGATCTTGTTTTGAATTCACTATCAGAAATCGACCGAAACGTGATCAATTCTCTAAATATTTTTTGACCTTTTCTAGGGCTTTCGCCCGATGCGAAATCTTGTTTTTTAATGACGGTGGCATTTCTGCGAGGGTTTTCTTATAGCCCTTGGGGATAAAAACTTTGTCAAAGCCAAAACCATATTTACCCTTATCTTTTGATGTAAGAGTTCCGAGAACCTCGCTTTTGAAAATCTTCATTTGGATTCCATCGTAAATAGCTACTGCAGCCGTAACTCTTGTTTTCCTCTTGTTTTCAGGCACAAGTGCTACTGTTATCTCGGTTCCCAATCTTTCAAGGAAGAACTTAATAAAAGTTCCCGGCAAGCCATTGAGTCCTTCAATTTCCAAACTGATATCCTCGACTAGGATGGGTTTCTTGACCAAAGTATACGCCGCCTTGGCTTTTTCCCGAATGACTTTTGATAAATCTAGAGATTGGACCTCCGGAACTTGCAGTTTTGAGACTTTGTGATTAGTGCCTAGTATCGCGTTTATCTCCTTGAGTTTACCTTCGCTTGTTGTGACAACGGTGAGATCGGAAAGTTTCATTATTCGTACTCGATCGTGGCGGGGGGTTTTTGGGTAATGTCATAAACAACACGGTTGACTCCGCCTACTTCATTAACGATTCGGCTTGATATTTTTTCTAGGATCTCATGGGGAATTTTCGACCAATCGGCAGTCATAAAATCCAAGGTATCGACAGATCTTAGTGAAATAACATAGGAATATGTTCTGGCATCTCCCATCACCCCAACAGCTTTCACCGGCAGAAGTGCGGCAAAAGATTGGGCTACCTTTAGGCCCCCAGTCCCGAGCTTGTCGAGGGACGAGAACCGCAAGGAAGTTTCACCAGAAACTTCCTTATTATATAACCCTGCTTTCTTTAATTCTTCAGTAAAAATAGCATCTGCTTCCCTTAATATTGCCAATCTTTCTTCGGTAACTTCTCCCAGAATTCTAATGGCAAGGCCCGGGCCCGGAAAAGGATGGCGATTGAGAAATTCATCTGGAATTTTTAGGAGTTGGCCGATTTTTCTGACTTCGTCCTTGTACAATTCAGCCAAGGGTTCAACGATCTTAAGCTTTAAGCCTTTTGGCAAAGTAACATTGTGATGACTTTTAATTTTATCTGCCCATTTTGAAGTTATCGCAGACTCGATCCTATCCGGATAAATAGTGCCCTGGCCTAAAAATTTAACACCTTTTGTTTCCTTGGCGACTTCCTCAAAAATTGCAAAATATAGCTTGGCAATCTTTTTCCTTTTTTCCTCTGGGTCAACAACATCTTTTAAGATTTCTAGAAATCTATTTTTAGCATTTACAACCATGAGGTTTTTAAGTCCGATTTTAGCTATTATATTTTTGACTTCTCTTACCTCACTTTTGCGAAGCAAGCCAGTGTCTACAAGCACTAAATAAAGTTTATCCCCAATCGCTTTATTGATGATTGAAGCTGCAACTGTTGAATCAACCCCGCCTGAGGTTGCCATTATTAATTTACCTGCGCCAACTTCTTTTTTAACTTTGTCGATAAGTTTGTTTTTAATATCACCTAAATTCCAATCGTGTTTAGATTTGGCGATTTTAAAAAGAAAATTAGTGAGAACTTTTGTACCGCCAGGGGTATGTGTCACTTCCGGGTGAAATTGCACTGAGAAAAAACGGTTTTTTTGGTCTTGCATTGCGGCGATTTGCGCATTTTTAGTTGATGCAATTGTCGAGAATCCTTTCGGCAGACTTTTGACTTGATCGCCATGAGAAAACCAGACTGTTTGCGGTGAAGAAAGACCCTCAAAGAGGGGGCTTTTTACTATTTTTAACGTCTCTTTCCCGTACTGTTTTGTTTGCGTGGAAGCTACCTTACCACCAAGTTGACTACCCATGAGCTGATGCCCGTAACAAATTCCCAGAATCGGAAGTTTGAGTTTATATACTTCGGGATCTGGTTTTGGGGCGTTTTTTTCAAGCACAGATGAAGGACTTCCGGAAAAAATTAGGGCTTGGGGCTTTAATCTTGAAAGCTGGGCAATTTTTATATCGGGGCGAACCAGTTCGCTTTTTACGCCTAGTTCTCGAATGCGCCTGGCAATTAAATGAGCGTACTGGCCACCGAAATTAACTACAGCTACCATAAAGTATTATACCAAGACTAAATTAGCTTGGAAAGGTTTTCTAGAATTCTTTGTTTTGGAGGTGTAGTGAGATCAATTTCAAATTTTTCGCCGGTGATCTTCTCGTAAACCTCCATGTAACGAGCGGCTATTTCTGCGATCAATTCTTTTGGCATTTGTGGAATTTTGCCTTTACCCGAATATCCCTGTTCTTTAAACCAAATCCTCATTAATTCCTTGTCGTAATTTTCTACTTCATCGCCCTTTTTGAAGCGAGTGACATACGTTTTCTTAACCCAAAGACGGCTGCTGTCGGGCGTATGGATTTCGTCTATCAAAACAGGTCTTCCGTTTCTATCAAGACCAAATTCGTATTTGGTATCAGCTAAAATAAATCCGGCTTTTTCGCAAATTTTTGTTCCTCGATCAAATAACTTTATTGCCACTTTTTCTATTTGTTTCCAGATTTTTGGACTTACCAGTTTCTTGGCAACTACTTCTTTGGCTGTTATCGGCTCATCATGACCTCCAGGCCCCGTTGCCCTTGTAGTCGGAGTTATAATAGGATTTTTTAATCTTTGGTTTTTCTTAAGGCCCTCTGGAAATTTTATTCCGTAAATTATTCTTTCTCCTTCCGAGTACTTTCGCCAGAGTGAAGTATCAGTAACACCTGTTATATAACCTCTAACAACGACTTCGACAGGTAGTGCCTGACATTCTGACACGAGCATTATGTTGGGGTCGATTATGCCAATCATGTGATTGGGAATAATGTCGCGGGTTTGCTCGAACCAAAAGCAGGAAAGTTTATTTAAAACAGCACCCCTAAAAGGCACTGTTCCTAAAACTCTATCGAATGCGGAAATGCGATCTGTGGCAATTAAGATTCTTAGACTATCTCTTACAAACCAGTCCCGAACCTTTCCGCTATTTCTTTTACCCAGCTTGGGGAAACTAATAGAATTTATTGCATTTGGGATATTTTTAATGATTGTTTTTCTGTCAATCACTTTTTTGCAGTTATTTCTTTAAGATATTTTTGCCAGCCTATTTTTTGCATTTTATCATTTTTGGCAAGAACTTCTTTTTTTATCTTTAATTTATAAGCATCCAAGTTTTTAGCAATTTTGTGATCTGAATGGGCGATAATTTGCGCAGCTAAAATTGCGGCGTTTTTGGCACCGTTTATTGCGACGGCAGCAACAGGGACTCCGGGAGGCATTTGAGCAATCGCAAGAAGCGCATCAAGACCTTCTAAGGGTTTAGCGTTAACAGGTACCCCGATAACAGGCAGGCTTGTCAAAGAGGCAACCGAGCCTGGTAGTGCGGCTGCACCGCCAGCTCCGGCAATTATCACTTTTAACCCTTTTGCCTTTGCACCTTTTGCGTAACTGGCAGTTTCCTGTGCCGCTCGATGTGTCGAAAGAATGGAAACTTCATGGGGAATATCTAAATCCTGGAGGGTTTGGGCCGCTTGAGACATGATCTCTAAGTCTGAATCACTTCCCATCAAAATGCCTACTTGTGCCTTCTTCATATAAGTTCAGCTTTAAGTTCCTTTAAGAATTTTTGGCACCGATCTTTGGCAAGACCGGTATGTTTGGCGGGATTTATCAAAGTATCAATCTCGTTTGTCTTGATAAAAACCGTTATTGTTTTGTCCTTTTTTAACATATTCGACAGTGGATTCGCCAGCCCCTTATTAATCTGCTCCCATGCTTTTTGCGAAATCTCTCGAATAGCCTCATGAATTTTTTGTCTGTTTGCGCCGCGTTTTACGGCCTCCATCATCAAAACTTCAGTTCCTGCAAACCTACCATACTTTTCAAGATTCCTTTGGATATTTACTTTGTTTATTTTCAGGTCCTTTATGACCAAAATCGCGTGAAGGAGAATTTCATCGGCTGCTAAAAATGCTTGCGGGATTATGATTCTGCGAGCTGCAGAATCATCTAGCGTTCTTTCAAGCAAAGAGTTGGCGGCATTTTCCCAAGCTACGTCGGTTAATGAGTTAAGAAAACGGCTGATTGAGCAAATTCGCTCCGAGGTCTGAGGATTTCTTTTGAATGGCATAGCGGAAGAGCCAACCTGATTAAGTGCAAAGGGCTCCATCCATTCTCCAAAACCTGGTGACTGCATAATTCTCACATCGAAGGCAAATTTGTAAAGACTTTGGGCAATAGACGAGAGAGTAGTTAAAATTAAGTAGTCTATCTTCCTTGGATATACTTGGCCGGTTATGGGGAACGCCTCAATTTGGAGTAGACGCATTACGTCGTCTTCCATACTTTTTGCTTTTTGGCCAAGAAGAGCAAAATAGCTTGCTGATGTGCCAACTGCACCTTTAACACCCTTGCTTTTTACCAGCGTTTTTACGAAAGTCAATAATTCTAAATCTGTAAGCAAATCCTGAGCATATACGCAAAATCGATATCCTAAAGTTGTCGGTTCAGCAGACTGTAAATGCGTATAGCCCATACAAATGAGATTTTTATTTTCACCAATTTTTTTAGAAAATTGTTTGAGAAGATCTTTTAGCTCTTTTTCGACAATTGCAATTGCCTTTTGGAAATTAACAATGTCCGCATTGTCCTCAATATCTTGTGAAGTGGCTCCAAGGTGTATCTTGCCGCCTCCGACTTTCGCTTGGGAGGCATACGTTCTAATTTCCGCCACTAGATCATGTTTTATTTCGGCTTCTATCTCATGCGCTTTTTTGATGTCGACTTTGTCTTGATGCTTGACTAAGTCTGCAAGTTCTTCCTTGGATACCAAACCAAGTTTTGACTGGGCACGAGCGAGGGCAACCCACACCGTTCTCCAAGTTTTCCTTTTGTTAACTTCGGAAAAAATCTTGCGCATTTGGTCACTTCCGTAGCGCCAAGAAAAAGGTGATTGGTAAGTTGTAAAATCTAAATCTGATCTCATGTTGTTATCTTGTTTAATTTATTTTGCTTGATTGCTTCCTTAATTTCCATAGCTACACGTCTGCCCATACTCAATGACTGACCGTACAAATAACCACTATAAGGAGTGGCGTTGATTCCAGGAGATCCTGGCATTCGAGGAGCAACGTCGTAAACTACGATTTCAAGTTTTGGAAAAATCGGCCGGATAAGTGATTGAAGAGCAAAAGGACCAATTATTCCCGGATCAACAATTTCGCGAGTAGTTTTGATGAATTTTTCGCCTATATCCATTGCATCTTCCATTAACGATTCGGGTAGTGTTACAGCTGTGTGGCCCATTTCCTTATATGTCACCTCAATCCGTTTTAGTACTTCTTCTTGTTGGGGTGATGGCAATCTCAAAAAACCGTCAAGATTTGCCTGTCTTCTCGTATCGGTCCCAACAAGCTCCAATCTTTGATTGAGAGGAGAATAAAAAAAGTTAAAGTTAACAGATGTTCCAATAACGAATTCTTCAATGACTGCCTTTTCAAGACTTTCTTTGGATATTAAATTAGAAGAAATTCTTTTCTTCCCTTCGGCAAAAAATTCTTCAGGGGAAGCGGCCAGAAAAAATCCTCTTTCGAAGGACACTTTTTGTTGCTGGGCTTTGACAATTACCAGCCGGTCTATGTCCTCTGGCTTATTAAAAATCAAAGGGTACTTAATGCCGGCTTTTTGTAAAAGATCATACTGATTCGGTTTTTGATCTCGTTCCTCAAACCTCAATAATTTCCTGTTACCGAACATGAGTACTGAGAAATTATTTTCTATAGCATCATAATCTGCGATATAAACCTCAAATGATCTATGCGGAATAAAAATGCAATTTTTTGTTTTTAGGGTTTTTTGGATTTTTGGGGAAAGGATATCCTTAAACTTTTCTACATAAAGAACTTCATCGACGCAACCCAGTCTTCCACTTGTTTTAAAATACAAATCATATGTTTTATCCCGGCCTTTTTCGACAATTGCTAGTGTCTTAAATCCTTCATCTTTTGCCCCACGGCAGACATCGAGCGCGGAATGTGACCCAAGGACGGCAATGGTGTAGCTTTTTTTGATTATTGATTTAGACATATATCACCTGTCCTCTTTCCGGTCCTACCGATATAAAGGTAACAGGAA
>CAZLVB010000039.1:0-6769 GCA_964562855.1 uncultured Gammaproteobacteria bacterium
TCTCGTCTTCGCCGTAGAGGTAAGGGGCAACAACTCTTTCCCAGTCAAAAATTTCATCCTTTTCAAAAAACCTTAGTTCTTCCAGTCTGGCGTTTTCGGCACTGTCCGAAACGTGGATTATGTTGGCCGAAGTCGACATCGAGAAATCACCGCGAACGCTTCCCAGCTCCGCTTCCCTACCGCTTGTTACGCCGGCCATAGCCCGAACTACTTTGACGGCATCAAGACCCTCCCAAAGCATGCAGACTAAAGGAGCAGAGCTCATAAAAGATTTAAGAGATTTAAAAAACGGCTTTTCCTTGTGATGGGCGTAGTGTTCCTCCAAAAGCGCCTCGGAAACTTTAAGCATCTTTAAGCCGACAAGCTTCAAGCCTTTGCGCTCAAACCGATGAATTATTTCGCCAACCAACCCTCGCTGAAGAGCATCGGGTTTTAATAGAACGACTGTCCGCTGCATGCCATTTAAAGTATATAGTATCTGGTATTTTGTATCTAGTATTAGTAGTTCTTAGCGCTTTTAATTAAACCCTGAATCAATTTCCCAACAACCACACTCTGGTTAGCTAACTTAGCGAAGAGAGCTCCATCTATATAACCAAGATCCCTGGCAATCACCAGCTGATTTTGTAATTCTGTCAAAGATCCAAGCGCCACACGATAAAACAAAACCTTCTCTTTCTTACTTGATCTCGAAAACCCCTCGGCTATGTTGCTGGTAACTGAAATTGCAGCTCTTGCGATTTGACTTGCCAGTCCAAACCTCTCGTTTGCCGGAAAACCCTTAACTGCTTCATAAACAAGCAACACCAGCTTGTGACCTTCTTTCCATGCTGTAAGATCTGTAAAAGACTTAATCTTCGCGCGTTCCATACAAAATACCAAATACTAAATACAAGATACCAGAATTAAAGTTTCAAAACCTCAGTCTCAAGGGATTAAAGCAGACAAAAAGAAAACAGCGCTGCCTGGCAGGTTCAGACGGTTGCACAGAATTGGTGGTTGCAGCCGGCGTAGGACTGGCAGAAGGCATACTTTCTATCGGCCCTGTGTTAATAATCGTCTCAGATAAGACTTTTTTGGTAACTTGCGTTGTGGTTTTTTTGACATCACCAGTGATAGTCAGTGTCCTTGCTGCCGTTTCCTGGCTATGGCCGACTTCATCGATTGCCAAAACCTTCCATTGATACTGGCCACTCAACTTCTTGCCAAAAGGCCAGGTAACACTAACCATTTCTTTGGGATAAACCTCTATGTTTGAGGACTCTTCCGAGTAAGTGGCTACAAACTCACTTGTTTCATATACACCGTTATTCGTTGCAAGGTGTGTATATTTAGCTCTCTGTAAATTGCTAAGAACGTTTTTAACGCTGGCAAAATCAGGCGGAATACCGTCAATGTAAACCTTCCAGTCGTTGGTGCCTGCCTTAGCTACCTGAATCTGATATTTTTGCAAATTGTCACGAAGCGCTGTCCTTTGCTTATTTACCGAAAAACTGAAGGTGGGTAAAGCAGAAGAAGTTGACTCGTTATTTTGAGGAAAATTCACATTAAAAGGCAAAAAGTAAAAGAGAAACTCGGTATCGTCTAGATTGGTATTTCTCGCCTTAACTCTAATTGTGTAGCCTTCCAGTTTATTTTCGTTCTCACCCGGGGAGAAATCAAGGTAAAAATTTTCAGCAGCAGTATCCAGTCCGCCATCCTGTGAGGTGACGTTCTTGAGCTCACCGCCGTTGACTGAATACTTAATCGAATTTAAAGTGTACAGGCTGTCAACAATGGCTCTGCCGGAAAGCCTCAATTTGCCGCCTCCAGCATCGACAGGCGCATTGGTCAAAGCAATGCCTGGCTTCTGGATGACATTTTCGTAAATTAAGACACGGTTGTTACTGGAATCAGCGACAAGAAGCTTCTTGTCAACCAAAGCCAAACCACCCTCTGGATCATTCAGGCTTTCTGCAGTTGGCCTATTGGGAGCACTTGAGCTTGTAAAGTTCGGTTGACCTAAAACCATATATGCAGAAGCATTATTTGAAGAAGGTATACCATTGAAAATTAAAACTCTATTGTTGAACGCGTCTTGAACAAAAAAACGCTTGCCGTCATATATGATTCCAGTAGGGTAATTGAGAGTGTTTGAAGCGACTGAACCTCCTTGATTCGCACTATTACTTGTAAAGTTAGCTTGTCCAATTACAATATCAGCTGCAACGCCATTGGTACTTGGAATGTTGTTCCAGATAAGAATACGATTATTTCTTGTGTCCGCAACAATTAATTTACCATCAATTATTTGCACATCTGAAGGTCTGTTCATACTGGAAGCGTTTGGAGGATTCGGTTGTGCGCTACTGATGAAATCGGTTTGACCTAGAACAACATTGGCCGGTTCGCCGTTTGTTGTCGGAACTCTATTGTAAATAAGAATTCTATGATTGTTTTGATCAGCTATCGCAAGCTTTCCCGAAATAGGATCAAAGTCAACGCTTGGCGGAGCCCTTAATTGTGTAGCACTTATACCGACACCATTGGTCGTCATGATACTTTGACCAATTACGATATCAGCGGAGGCATTATTACTAGTTGGGATGCGGTTGTAGATAAGAATTCGGTTGTTGTCGAAATCGGCGACAAAAAGTCGAGTACCATCAGTGTCGAGGTGAACAGGATCAAACAGGGTATTAGCTGCGACACTGCCTCCTTGATTTACAGAATTATTCGAGAAATTTGTTTGGCCGATAACGATGTCTGCGGGAGCATTGTTTGACGTAGGAATAGTGTTGTAGATTAGGACTCGCTGATTGTCCGCATCAGCAACGAATAAACGTTTACCATCCGTTGTGATTCCCCAAGGGTAGCCAAGCGTATGTGCGTTAACGTTACCTTGATTACTGCTGTTGCTTGCAAAGTTAGATTGGCCAATGACTATAGATGCACTCATGTTGGTGGTATAAGCAAAAGCTTGTCTTGCAACGACAAAGTGCAGCAAAAATACACTAGCTAAAGCGGCAGTAAATTTATACATTTGTGACAGGCCCCGTTAGAAACCTTGGGCAAAAAAAGGATTTGAGCCTGTTTTTTAAATATCTTCTACCCACGCCAGATTTGAGGTATTTTTCTCTCGCTCTGGCATCATCTTTGTTTAGGCCAACTTCACCGTATACTAGCTTCCAGGGTATTCCGTGCTTGGTTGACCTGTTTTTGCCTTGGTTCTGCGTTAAAATTCTTTTTCGCCAGTTCTTGGTGGAACCGATATACCGGTGACCATTCGTCTCGCTAAGTAAAACATATACATACCACATTGGCAGTTTCTAACGGGGCAGGCTGAAACTGATCGAGTTTATTTGCTACCTAGACTAATAAACGCACTACTTAAGAAAAAGTCAAGTATTTTTGGCGGATTTAGAAAAATTTACAGCTTCAGAATTTTCTCGAATCTAACTTTGCCTTTCGACGGCAAGGAGAATCCTTGGCGTTCCCTATAGTTTTAGTAGTTTCGCGAAGCGTTCGCTATCTTTGAAAGGCCCAATCACAGCTAAATTAAGCTTGCTGTTCGTGAAGAAGAACTGGGCAACTCTTTTTATATCCTCTGCTGTCGCCGCGTCGATGCGCTTCAGTTCTTCATCTAGAGTTCTAACCTCACCTTCCAGAAGCTCATCTGTCCCGTAAGAAACCGCCGCGGTCCTGGAATCTTCCCAGGAAAGAATAACTCTGCCCTTAATATATTCCTTGGCTTTCTTAAGCTCCTTCTCACTAACCTTCACATTACCAATTTTACTAAACTCTGCCAAAATTACCTTGACGGCATCGTCAATTCTTTTCAGATCGACTCCTGCGGCCGCCATTAAAGCACCTGTATCCAGGTAACTCTCGTTGTCTGCCCGCACATAATAGGCCAGTCCCCTCTTTTCGCGCACGTTGATAAAAAGCCTGCTGGACATGCCGCCGCCCAGAATTGTGGCCAAAACTGCCGCGTTGTATCTGTCAGGATGGCCAAGCTTTATTCCCCTAACCCCTAAAACCAAATGAGCCTGATCTGTCTTTTTGTAGGCAACTTTAAGCGCCGGTTTCTTTTGGTTTTCCGAAACGGGCAAAAAACCGCCAACTTCCCTGCGAGGCTTGTGCCCCATGTATTTTTGGGCCAAATCCAAAGCTTCTTTTTTTTTGAAGTCACCGGCAATCGAAAGCACCATGTTGTTAGGCGTGTAACGTTCCTCGATATAATTGGTGAAGTCGTCTCTTTGAAGTTTTCTGATTACCTCCTTGGTGCCTCCAATATCCCAGCCCAAAGGCTGGTCGCCCCACAAAAGCGACTCAAAAATTTCGGCGACCCGCCTCATTGGCGTATCTTCGTACAAATTCAGCTCTTCAATGATTACACCGCGCTCTTTTTCTATTTCCGCCTTGTCAAATTTTGAATTCCAAAGCATGTCCGAAAGCATATCGACGATTAAAGGTAAGTGCTGGCTGGCCGCTTTAATATGATAACCTGTCGTTTCCTTGCCGGTAAAAGCGTTGTAGTCGGCACCGATTTCGTCCAGTGCGTGCGAAATATCGCTGGCCGTCGGCCGCTTTTCCGTGCCCTTAAAAAACATATGCTCCAGAAAATGGGAAACGCCGTTTGTCTCTTTCTTTTCGTAGCGGCTGCCGGCTCCGCAAAGGATTATGGCCGTCACCGACCTTACAGCCGGCATGGGAGTTAAAATTATCCGCAATCCATTTTCAAGCGTAATTTTTTCGAAAGTAGAAGTATTCATTGTTAAATTGTTATATTGCTATATTGTTAGGAAATAGGTTTGTAAAATTGAATTGCGTTTATTATTCATAACAATTCAACACAATTCAACAATAAAACAATATAGCAATTTGAATTCCCGCTTTAGCGGATTTCCACATCCTCGACCTTCCAGCTGTAATCATCAAAAACCGTTACAATCGCAAACCGCGGCCCCTGGAAATTTCGCTCCTTGGTAACCGCGCCGACGGTCGTTATTTTAACAAGACCAGACGGATCTTTAAACTGGGCAAAAAAGTGCAGATCGCCGCTGAAAAACCCGTCAACTTTGTTTTGAACAAGTAACGAAAGAAGACTTTGAGCCTGTTTGGCAACCTCGCTACTATCCTCACCCATTACGTGTTCGCTGTCTGGATGAAAAGGGGTTTTGTGGGCAATGACGAAGGTTAGTTTAGAATTTAGAATTTCGAATTTAGAATTTTTGCCTGTCTGACCACCCTGACGAGTACCCTTGGATAATGCATTGTCCAAGAATTCCCACGATTTGGCATCTATACCCATGTATATATCACTATTATCTAATAGAACAATTTGTATCTCATCTTGATTAATTTCTCTATCCGGCTCTCCAAAAACCTGCCGAAAATTTAAAAGCGGATCTTCACCTCTATTGCGGCTGTCCCAAAGATCATGATCGCCGGCTGTTAGATAATACGGAACCTTCACTTCATCAAAAATTCCCTTAGCTACCGACAGCTCTTCAAGCGTACCCACAGTCGACCAGTCTCCCAGCCCGATAACAAAATTGATGCCGAAACCTTGCGCCTGCCTTAAGGCTTTCGCCAGATTTGCATTATCACCGTGCGAATCGGCCACCAGCGCAAAGCGCAAGATCGGCCGCTTTTCTTCCGGAAAAAAAGGTGAGCTGGAATTTCTTTTAAGGAAAAAACTATTCTTTGCCAGACTGTAACCTATTGCGACTGAAAAAAATACCAGAAACAGAAGTAAGACTACTTTCCTCATTCTAGTTCGATGAATCGATTCATTAGACCAAAGTTTTCCTCCTATGCCCTAACCTACGTTTAACCTCGTCTTCCTCAGCAAACGTGTATTTCGCGTTAACGTTACGAAAATGCAAGCGTTCCAACTCCTGCCAAAATTCTTTCCACCTCTCGCTTTTTTTTAACTTCGCAATCGTCCGCCTGTAACCGCCCGAAAGTTCAAGGGTCTTGCCTACCGCAGTTATCGTTGACTGACTTACATTAAGTAATTCCTTGATGTGCTGGTAGGTCTTTCCCGCGTCAAGAAGAATAGAGATAGCCAACCTTTTGGCCAACATAACCCTCTCTGTCCTTGTCAAAAGATCATCCAGGAAAATCTCAGCGTCTTGTCTATTCAAAAGACCAATCGCCCGAAAAAAACTCTCAAACAACCGACTTGCCGTTTCCCTGTCTAATGGTTTTCTGGATACCTGTGGCATAATAGTTCGATGAATCGATTCATTAGACCAAATGAAAAATGGGGTGTCAAGGAGTAAAATAAGCCAACGAATCGATCTACCGGTGTTAATCTACATCTTCTTAGGGGCAGAAACTCCCAGAAGCCTCAAGGTATTCGCGAGCACGATTTGAGTTGCCAGACACAAGGCCAAACGAGCGGATCTTAAATCACCTTTTTCCGAAAGCACAGGACAGTTTTCATAGAATTTGTGAAAGGCATCGGCAAGACCAACCGCATAAGAAGTCAGCTGATGGACGGCAAAATTCTGGGCAATGTCAAAAACCAACTCCTCAAGCCTGGCGATCTGCTTGATTAGAGCAAGTTCGTAGTCAGTAGTTAATAGTTTGTAGTTAGGTTTCGGATTGCTCGCCTTGAGCGAGTTTCGAGTCGAAAGGCGGATTTCGGATTTCGGATTTGCGCGTTGCAAGATACTTGCAATGCGTGCATGCGCATACTGCACGTAATAAACCGGGTTTTTAGTTGATTTTTCGCGCGCCAGCGCAAGGTCAAAATCCATATGGGTGTTGGCATCGTGCA
>CAZLVB010000040.1:0-6480 GCA_964562855.1 uncultured Gammaproteobacteria bacterium
TAGCGGTAATTCATCACATTTTCTGACATGTCAGATTTTGTGATGTTTTTGAACCTATTTTTACCTTTCCAAAGAATACTGGATAATTTTGTCAAGAAGCGCGGGATAAGAAATGCCGAGGTGGGCGGCGGATTTGGGGACGAGAGAGACAGGGGTCAGACCGGGAATAGTGTTAACCTCCAAAACATAGACTTCATTATCTTTGGCGATCATATCGACCCGACCGAAACCTCGACAACCAAGGGATTGATAGGCACAAAGAGCAGCGTTTTGAGCTTTTTTGGTTAGAGACTTTTCGATTCTGGCCGGAACAATTTCATCACAGAGTTTTTCATCGTATTTAGCTTGATAATCGAAATATTCTTTTTTGGGAACAATTTCAACAAGAGGCAAAGCTTGAGGTTCGTCGTTACCCAGAATTGGACAAGTGATCTCGATGCCATCGATAAATTGTTCGACTAAGGCATAATGACTAAAGCTAAAAGCCAGATTTAAGGCTTTTTTAAGATGACTCCTCTTTCTGACTTTGGTTGTACCAACTGAGGAACCCTGATTATGAGGTTTGACGAAAACGGGCGGTTTAAATTTTTGCCAAACAATTTGCTGGGAATCTGACTTTCTCAATACCAAATGACTGGGTACTTTTAAACCAGCATGAGTAAATAATTTCCTTGAGGAAATTTTGTCCATGGCCAAAGCTGAAGCTAGAACACCAGAGCCCGTATAAGGAATGCCAACCAGTTCCAGGAATCCTTGGATAGTGCCATCTTCACCGTTTGGGCCGTGTATGGAAATGAAGAACATTTGACAGTTGACATTTGACAGTTGACTGAGAGGGTGTTTCTTATTATTAAGGCTAAATGATCTGCCATCTTTTGAGATAGCAACAGGTATTACCTCGTATTTTTTGGGATCTAAATTGCGGGCTACCTCTTTACCAGTTAATAAGGAGATTTCGTGCTCAGGTGACTTACCTCCCATTAAAACTGTGACTCGGAGCTTTTTGGCCATTTAGACAATTCGCTCCCAGGCATGTTTGGGATTGCCGAAGTGACCGTAGGTTGCCGTTTCCTTATAAATAGGCCTTCGCAAGTCAAGCCTTTGAATGATGCCTAAGACTGAGAGGTCGATTAGTTCATTTGCAAAACTTTCGATTTTTGAAAGTGCAACTTTTTCGGTACCAAAAGTCTCGATAGATTTGGAAACAGGGTCCGGTTTGCCAATAACATAGGCAATTTGCATTTCGCAGCGCCTGGCCATGCCTTTAGCAACTATATTTTTAGCGATAAATCTGGTTGCATATGCTCCAGAGCGATCGACTTTAGTCGGGTCTTTACCCGAAAAACAACCGCCGCCAATTCTGGCCATACCACCATAACTATCAACAACTATTTTTCTACCAGTCACACCGGTGTCTGATGCCGGACCACCTATCTTCCACTTTCCAGTTCCATTACAGATAGTATTTTTAAATTCAATTTCAAATCCAAATTTTCTTAATGCCGGACGTACTACAACTTCGTAAATATCACGAGCTACTCTGCCCTCTGAAATTTTTGGGTCGTGGGGTACTGCGGTTATCACTTTTAGGGCTTCTTTTGGTTTAGCGTGCACATAGCCAAAAGTTACTTCTGATTTTCCATCCGGACGAAGATATTTAAGTGTTGATTCTCTGGCCTCATCTATTTTTCTGGTGATTTGATGAGCAACTCGAATGGGGAGCGGCATAAGTTCAGGGGTTTCATCGCAAGCATAACCAAACATCATACCCTGGTCTCCAGCACCGCCCGTTTCGACTCCAAGGGCGATATCTGGGGATTGTGAATGAACAAGGACCTTAATTTTTACCGTCTTATAATCAAAATTATAAATGGGTTTGTCGTACCGCAGTTGACGAACAACATTTCTGGCGATCTTGTCAAAATCGACCTTGGCCGTAGACGTTACCTCACCGGCAAGGACTATATTGTTGGTTGTAACCAACGTTTCGACGGCTACCCTGCTTTTTTTGTCATGTCTTAGGCATTCGTCTAAAATGGCGTCTGAAATCTGGTCACAAATTTTGTCAGGGTGACCGCTGCAAACCGATTCTGAGGTAAAAACTCGATAGGACACTTATGTAGACCTTTTTATGTTTGCTCCCAGTAATGAGAGTCTTTCAACAATATCTTCATAACCTCTTTCGATAAGTTCTGCCTTTTCGATTACGCTTTGACCATTGGCGCAAAGAGCGGCAATTACTAAGGCAATTCCGGCTCTAATATCTGGTGTATCTAAGGATTGTCCTCGCAGTTTAGTTGGTCCATAAACCAGAACCCGATGAGGGTCGGCGATTTCAACTTTTGCACCCATGGAAAGCAATTTGTCGACAAAAAACATCCTCGATTCATACATCCAATCGTGAAGTATAGTTACACCTTCGGCCTGAGTCGCTAAAACAATCATTGGTGCCATTAAATCGGTAGGGAATCCCGGCCAGACATCGGTGACGACTTTTTCCACAGATTTCAGCTGACCGCCAGTAACAATGAGTGAATTATCTTTTAGTTTAAGATTAACCCCGAACTTCCCGAGCGTTAAGATGATCATGTTTAGATCTTCTTTGACGACAGGTGTTATTTCAATCTTGCTCCCGGTGACTGCCGCCAGAATGGCAAAAGTGCCCACTTCTACATGGTCTGACCTGATTGTATGGGAAGCTCCTTTAAGCTTGTCGACTCCCTCGATCTCTATTAAATTTGTGCCAATTCCGGAGATTTTGGCGCCCATTTTGTTCAAAAGGTGACAAAGATCTACAACGTGCGGTTCCGAAGCTGCTCTTTTTATAATTGTTTTACCCTTTGCCAAGACTGCAGCCATAATAGCGTTTTCTGTTGCAGTGACAGAGGCTTCCTCTAGAAAAATTTCTGCACCCTTGAAACCTCGGCAGATTGCGTCAAAAGAGTCATTAGATTCCGAAACTTTTGCTCCTAGTGCCTCGAGGACTTGAATGTGGGCACCCAAGGGTCTCCTGCCAATGATATCGCCACCGGGATAACCCATTTTGATTTTGCCTAAGCGTACAAGAATTGGCGCTAAAAGGAGAACCGATGCTCTCAGTTTTTGTGTTAGATCCTGTGGAAAAGCTGAAAAACGCAGATTTTTGGCATTTATTTTAAGAGTTGAATCACCAATCTGATCAACTTTTGCGCCGCAAATTTTTAAAAGTTGTGCCATAGCTGAAACGTCAGAGATATTGGGTACATTTTCTAAAACACACGTTTCTTCTGTTAAAAGACAAGCAGCCATCGCCGGCAGTACGGCATTTTTATTGCCAGCGATTTTTATCTTTCCTGAAAGTCTTTTTGCGCCTCTAATTATGAATTTCGCCATTTGTTGGTTGGTTATTCACAAAATCGCCGATTAGGAATATTTCTTCCTTTAAATTAAGATTAAATGCTTCTCGCGCTTTTTTCTTGACAAGATCGATCAATTTTAGCACCTCGCTTGCTTTTGCACCATTAACATTAAGAATGTAATTTGCATGTTTTTCGGAAATCTGAGCTCCTCCGATTTTGGTTCCCTTAAGATCTAATTTTTCGATGATATAGCCTGTTGACGTGGTAAGGTTTGGCGTTGAAAGACGAACGGCATCTTCTTTTGAAATGTTTCTAAAAACACATCCGGAGCAGGCAATACCAACTGGTTGTTCTTCGTTTCTTCTCTTAACATCAGCAAGTGCTTTCTGCCAGAGTTTTTCTTTATCGGCTGCGGCATCCGCCCTAAACACAGCCTCTAAAATAATTTCGCCGGTTTTTTGAATTTGCGATGAATCATAAGAAAAATTAAAGTATCGGTTGTCGACTTTTTTAATTGATCCGGTCTTTTGGTCAAATAAAGTAGCTGAAACAAGCCTTTCGCCGATAAATTCGCCTTTTTCCACTTCAAAGTGCGCGTTAATTTTTAAGCCACCACCTACTGTTCCTGGAACGGACAGCAAGAACTCCAGACCTGAAAGGCCCTGATCCAGGGAAAATCTCGCCAGTTGATTCATCAAAGTTCCCGAAGCCGCCCAAATTAAAGCGTTCTTGATGCCCCTTCCGGTTCTACCGATTGTTCCCTTGACACCAACTAGCTTGACTCCCGTTGCCTGGTTCTTAATTACTAATCCGTCAAAGCCGTTGTCTGAAACTAAGACGTTGGCACCGCCGCCGAGGACTGTGAAGGGAATCTGTAAATAGAACGCAGTCGAAAGTGCCAGTTTTAGATCTTCGACGCTTAAGGCCGTAAAAAAGAATTTCGCTGGACCACCGATTTTAAAATAGGTATGTTTAGATAAAGGTTCGTTTTGCGAAACTCTTAAAAGTCCAAGAGTATTTTTCAGTTGCTCGAATTCATCCATGAAATTTTGCTATTAAATCATAAAGTTTGTAGGAGCTTCCCGCACCCATGGAAAGAATAATGTCCCACTTTTTAAAATTTCCGCATAGCGTTTTGGCCGTTTTTTCAAGCGACCCCGAGTAAGCCGCTTTGGCCCCGACCGCGCGGGCGAGCTGTCGGGAAAGCAAGACCCTATCTCCTCTTTCCCGAGCAGCAAATACATCGGTCACAAAGATTTTTTCCACCTTAACACTTTTTAAACTTTTAACAAAATCGTCGAAAAAAGTTTTTATTCTGGAGAAAGTATGGGGTTCAAAAACTAAAACAATCTTTTTTTTGGGGAACTTTTTTGTCAGTGCGTTGACAGTCGTCATAACTGTGTACGGCTGAACGGCATAATCATCATAAACTTTGACTCGGGCTACTTCTCCCTTAAATTCAAGCCTGCGGCCAACACCCGTGAAATTCGAAAGAGATTTTTTGGCTAATTCAAGATCAAGATTCAAAAGCTTGGCAACAGTCAACGCAGCCCGAGCATTCTCATTTCGAAAATCGCCGATTATCTTGAGATCTATCTGCCCAAAATTGCCAACTTGGACAATTTTAACCCCCTGAGGGTCCGACCCTTTATTTGAAAATTTTACTGGCTTTGCAAATCTATTGAATATAGGGTCGGACCCTAAAATGAGAGTTCCCCCATGTTTAATATTGTTAACAAACTTTATATAAGAATTCATTACTGATCGTTTGGTTTTAAAATAGTCAGGATGATCCCAGGCAACATTTAAGATGACTGCGATATCGCTTTGGTAATTTAAAAAATTATCATTGTATTCGTCAGCCTCACAAACGTAATATTTTGATCTGCCAACCCTAAAATTTCGACCCCAGCCAAGCACTTTTGCGCCAATTTCGCAGGTGGGATCAAGACCTTGATCCTCCAAAATTTTGGAAACCATGGCAGTTGTTGTCGACTTACCATAGGCTCCTGCCACAGTGATTGTGAATTTATTTTTTTGTAAATACTTTCCCTGAAATTCCTGCCAGGTAATTTCGGGTATTTTCATTTCTTTGGCTTTTTCGATTTCGGAATTTTTTGGGTCAGTAAGGACAACCGCCGGAGAAACTACCAGCATACCGGTTGACAAAAGATGTGCCGGATTGTGGCCGTGTTCTACGTCGATGTCCTTAACGTTTGAGCCGTAGGGGCTCTCGTCAGATTTGTCGCAACCGTTGACTTGCCAACCGTATACTTTGGCAATCGCGGCGGCTGCCGAAGCCCCTGCACCACCTATGCCCATAATATGAATTCTCCTTTCAAGAATCTCGCCGGCTTTTTTTAGGTCTTCCTTCGTTGTGATTTGCAAATATTGACTCAAATCTTTAAGTTGCCAGGTTTCAATTTTTTCATTCTGTTTGGCTGCTTCTTTAATTAAATCTGTTATGTAGAGTTCGCCGGTAACCTTAGAGGGCTTGAGCAATTTAACATTTTTCAAAAACCAGTCTTTATTCATAAAATAGAAGCCGCCATTGACCTCTTTGATTTTTTTAACTTTGTCCGATGCGTCTTTCTCCTCAGCTATTTCGACAACTTTACCATTGAGCCTGACAACCCTGCCTAACCCGTAAGGGTCTGCGACTTTAAGCGTTAAGAAAGTAATAATTGCATCCTCTTTTTGATGCAGGCGCAGGACATCTTTAATAGTTTGGGGCTTGTAAAAAATATTGTCATCGCCATTGATAACCGCAATATCTTTGACATTTTTTTGGACAAGCTTTGCCCCAACTTGCGCAGCATCAGCGGTGCCTTTCGGCTGATATTGAATAGCATAATCATATTTTGCAGCTGTTTTGTTTTTAATTTCTGACAGATTATCCTTATTGGCGACTATGATTATTTGCCGGGGAGAAGCTTCCTCTAAAATCCGCACAGTCCTTTCAATTATAGTCATGCCGCCAATGATGTGTAGCACTTTTGATACGCGGGATCTCATTCTGGTCCCAAGTCCAGCTGCCAGAACTACTGCGGCAAAATTATTTTTTGACATTAAGCTTTTCCTTGATTGCGTTTTCTACGGCTGCAAATTCGTCCCATGGGTATTCAATTTTTCCGTAGCACAT
>CAZLVB010000041.1:0-6084 GCA_964562855.1 uncultured Gammaproteobacteria bacterium
GACAACTGCCTGTTTGGTTGCAGTTTGCATCTGTCTTTGCAATAATCAAATTAGGTATCAAGCTGCCCTTGATGAAAAATCTTTTTTCCGGCTTTATTCATATTCCTCTTTTAATTGTTGCTCTGATCGCGATTGCAACTTTTGCCTCAATTACAATTTTCGGCGCAAATGAACATACAAGACCCCTGGAATTTATTAGAAGTCTACTAAGTTCCCCATGTACAGACATAAATTGTGCTTCACCCACACCAGCCGCCACGGCTTCGGCCACGCCTTCAGGACCCATACAGACACCAACACTTCAGCCGATAAAAAAGGAGTATCAGTCGTGTTTCCAGGGCCTACCCAGAATTCCTTTTGGCTGGCAGCCGGCTGCAGGCGCTTCCAACTACAAAGTAGATATCTCAACCAGGCATGACTTCAATCCAAACTGGTCAATGACCCTACCATATCAAGTGAATCCACCAATTCCCGGTACAGGATTTTTCTGGTGGAGCGACAGTGATCCAGTCTTTAAAGACTCAGCACAAAACTCACAAAAACCACAAAACAAAACCAGATACTTCTGGAAAGTAACAGCGCAAGGTCCAGGCGGCAACGCAACTTCTAAAATATTATCATTCAGGTCGATTGATTGCAGATAATTAGCCGGCTGATTTTAATTCTTCTTTTCTTTCTACCCCTAGCAATTTTTCCTTTTAAACTATCTCCTTACGAAAAACCCAAAGTGGTAGTTTTCGAATTAGCGGTTCAGCTTTTAGTTCTTACCTTTGTGATAACTAAAAGATCCGTTTTCAAAAAAATCAATCTCCCTTTTTTATTTGCTCTGACAATGATCGGTCTGCTATCCATATTTCACCTCATTTTTTCGCAAAGTCCGCTTACTTTATTCGGTAATCCAATTAGACTACAGGGAACTTTTCTGCTCTGGCATTTAATGGCATTTGCGGCGATTTCATCACAAGCTACGGTAAGAAAAATTCCGGCACTTGTTCCGATCGCATCAGCACTTTTGCTTCTTGCCGGCGCTCTTTTCCTAAACCCAAATATTACCGGCCGTGCCGTCGGTACCTTGGGAGAACCAAACGCCCTTGCAGCAACTGCCATTTTCATTTGGCCGTTTATAAACGGAAGATTCTATTTGAGAAGCTTCGCCTTAATTTTTGCAATAGTAATCGTTTCTTTAACCAGATCGCAATCGGCTATTATTGCCATCTTCCTGCAGATACTGACCCTTGCTAGTATTTACCTTTTCGGCTTCACTAAAAAAGTTTTAGTCTTTGCTCTTATTCTTCTTGTTTTGAGCCTCTCCTTACCATTTTTTCAACAAAACCTGTACGAAAGCAGAGAAAAAATCTGGAAAGTATCAATTTTTGCAGGTTTTTTTATCCTTATTCTTGGAGCGGGTTTTGGTAACGCCGAAACCCAAATCGAAAAAGCTGCATATTACCTTAACAGCCCTATAAAGCTCAATTACGTGGATAGTGCCCATAACTTTCTTCTCGACTGGTGGATACAAGGAGGAATTCTTGGACTCTTGTCAATAACCTTCCTGTCGATCAGAACTCTTTATTTGCTGACAAAAAAGAAGATGGCAGTGGAACTAGTCGCATTGCTGGGAATAATTGCGATAATGTCTTTTAATCCCGCAAGCGTTGTCACGCTCGCCGCTTTCTGGTGGCTCATCGGCCGAGGCTTTTCTCATAAAACATAGCCAATTTGAAATTTGTGTTAAGATTTCTCGTGTGATCGTAAAACTCGCTAAATTTGTAGACAAAGCGATTTGGTTCTCATTCCTAGCCCTTGTAACAATCACTCCACTTATTTTCTCAACCCGAAACACCGAAATCTTCGAAATACCTAAAATGCATTTCGTTTATTTTGGGGCGATTCTCGTTTTCTTCCTGACACTCATCAAATTCACTTTCGAGGGAAAAGTGTCCTTTCCCAAAAACTGGATCTTTTTTTCTTTTTTGGTTTTTGTCGTTTTTCAGATAACCCCGACTCTTTTCTCTTCCGACAAATTCACTTCGGTTTTCGGCTATCCGTCACGCTTAAACGGAGGTCTGCTTTCACAGTTTGCCTATCTTGCTATTTTTGTAGCCGCCTTAGTTAATCTTTCAAAAAACCAGGCCAAAAAACTGCTTGCGGCGGCAGTTATTGCTGCGTTGGCTGTAGCCATATGGGGAATCCCGGGACATTTCGGCCACGATCCAAGCTGTCTTGTTTTGACCGGCAGGCTGACTTCAGATTGCTGGCAAAAGGAGTTTGACCCGACATTGCGCATTTTCTCAACACTTGGACAACCCAACTGGCTGGCATCTTACCTTGTTCTTGTTTCACCTTTCTCGATTTATTTTTTATTTGCCGCAAAAAAATCAAGGGCAAAAAATTTTTTCCTAGCAACATCCATCATCTTATATACAGCTATTCTGATGACAACCTCCCGCGCCGGGCTCTTGGGGTTTTTGATCGCACTAATTATTTTTAGTCTACTTTTGCTCCTTTGTGCATTTAAAACAATAAAACAAAACTTTCCTTTACTTGGTCTTTTTGTTGTGAGTTTAGTTGTGATTACAGCACTTTTCGGCGGGTTTTTATTTGAAAGAATCGGCGAGGTAATCGGCAGATATCAGTTGCCAGTTGCCAGTCGCCAGAGACCAGAAACTACCCAACTACCCAATAACCTAACAACTCAAGTACCTGCTGCGGGTGGTACCGAATCCAGTACTATCCGTCTTATCGTCTGGAAAGGAGCAGTCGAGGCATTCAAACATAGACCAATTTTAGGATTTGGTCCGGAAACATTTGCCTATTCTTACTATTTATTTAGACCTGCCGAACACAACCAAACCACCGAATGGAACTTTTTTTACAACAAGGCTCATAATGAATTTTTAAATTATTTTGCCGGAATCGGTGCTGTCGGTACCTCGCTTTACATTGCCTTTCTGGCCACAATCTTGATAAGTTTTTATAAGCTTATAAGAAGATCTGGAGGGGAATCTACTTTCTTACTTTCGGCAGGGTTCGCGTCAACTGCTGGCTACCAAACAACAATCTTTTTCGGTTTTTCCACTGTAACATCACAGCTGATATTTTACTTAAGTCTCGCGCTGGCTTTAATTTACGCAAACGGCCAGAACCTAAAAAGCCTGAACTTAAATCCTCCAGTTAAAACAAAATATATCAAAAGCTCAGTTTTGGTTATTATCGCAGCAATCACTTTAACAATACCTATCCGTTTTTATCTTGCCGATGTTTTGCTCGCCCATGCCAAACGTACTGCCACAACCAACATCGGCCAAGCGCAAAAAGACTACGAAAGCGCATCAAACATTTTCCCTTTTAAAAGCCCTTTCTACATAGCCGATAATGCCTATGCTAACTCAATTTATGCGACCAGTTTTGAAGATAGAAATGCTGGCCAAAAGTTTGCCGAAAGATCAGGCAATCTGTCATTCCAGGCCTTGACTCTTTCTCCAAACAATTTGATAGTAGCCAGGAAGGTTGCCAATGCGTTTTTCATTTTGGCGGACACGAGCAACGTTTATGGACAAAGTGCGCTCGAAGTCGGCAATAAATTGACTCAGCTTGCCCCAACAGATCCGCAATCGTACTATACTTTAGCCCAGATTCAGGCAGGTCTAGATAAAAAAGAGGAAGCCCAAAAGACGCTTGAGGAAGCTCTGAGATTAAAGACGGATTATTCGGAAGCACAAGAATTGCTTCAACAATTGACCCTTCGATAAACTCAGGGCAAGCAAGCTCAGGGCAAGCGATTGACCCTTCGATAAACTCAGGGTCATCTTGAGCTTCGTCGAAAGATTGACAATTGACCTTTGACATCTGACAATACAATTGAATTTTCCATTTACCATCTGTCATTTTTCATTGATTTAATAATTGATCAATTGGAAAATTATAAAATTGCAAATATATGGAATATGGAAAATGGACAACGGAAGATATTTCTCTATGACTCTATCAAAAACTGATCCACAAATCTCTAAACTAATTGCTCTTGAAGAAAAGCGGCAGACGGAAGTTCTGGAAATGATTCCTTCGGAAAACTATGCTTCCCGTGCCGTCCAAGAAGCCCTGGCAACTGTTCTAACCAACAAATATTCGGAAGGTTATCCCAAAAAACGTTATTATCAGGGCAATCGGATAATCGACGAAGTCGAGATTTTAGCGCAGGATAGAGCCAAAAAATTATTCGGCGTTCCCCATGCCAATGTCCAGCCTTACTCCGGCTCCCCCGCCAACACCGCCGTCTATCTTGCCCTCTGCCAACCCCAAAAAGACAAAATCATGGGGTTAATTTTAGCTTCTGGCGGCCACCTCACTCATGGCGCGCCGGTTTCAATTTCCGGCAAATACTTTAAAACTGTTACTTATGAGCTGGGCAAAGACGGCTATTTAGATTATCAGGCAATTGCCAAAATTGCCCAAAAAGAAAAACCCCAAATAATTGTCTGCGGGTTTACCGCATATCCGCGAATTATCGATTTTAAAAGATTCGGCCAGATCGCCGACTCTTGCGGCGCTTATTTACTGGCCGACATTTCGCACATCACCGGCTTGATTGTGGCCGGCGTCCATCCCTCACCGGTCCCATATTCCCACATTGTCATGACCACCACCCATAAAACTTTGCGCGGACCCCGTGGAGCAATCCTCATGGTCACCGAAAAAGGCCTGAAGAAAAACCCGGAATTGACCGAAAAAATCGACAAGGCAGTTTTCCCTGGGCTCCAAGGAGGACCGCATGATAATCAAACTGCCGCCATCGCCGTCGCCCTTCGCGAGGCTGGCGGTAAACCCTTCAAAAAATACGGACAGCAGATCGTCAAAAACACCAAGGCACTCGCATCTTCGCTTTCCACTTTTCAATTTGATCTAACAAGCGGCGGCTCCGACAATCACCTGATACTGATCGATCTTCGAAACAAAGGCGTCAACGGCGCAATTGCGGCTATTGCTCTTGAAGCTGCCGGTATTGTTGTTAACAAAAACGGCGTGCCGTTCGATACAAACCCGCCGTTTTATCCCTCGGGAATCCGCCTTGGCACTCCGGCCATTACCACCCGCGGCATGAAGGAGGCCGAAATGAAAAAAATCGCCCAGTGGATTTCTGCCGCAATCGATGAGGTCAAAAACGAAAGATTTCCGGCAGAAAAAGAAGCCAGAATTCAATTCATGAAAGGCTTCAGAATCAGGGTCGACCATAACGGTAATCTGAAAAGAATTACACAAGAAGTCAGAACTTTAACTAAAAAATTTCCAATTCCATAAATGGAAAGAGCAGAAATTTACCGCAAAAAAAGAAAAGAAAGTACAAACATGTTTCTAACCGCCGTGGTTCTAATCGGGGCCGGCGCCGCAGCACTAGGAGTTTATATCCAGAAAGATCAGGCTGAAGTAGAAAGGATAGACCAGGAAACAACTGAGATTAGTCGCCAAATTTCATTAACCGAAGAGGAGAAGACCCAGCTGATATCGCAAATTCCCCCAAAGGATACTAATTCCAATCTCGGTCGAATCGGCGCATTTTCCGCTGGAATGGGTTTGATTTTTGCAGCGGCCGCAGCAGCACAAGCAACTCAAGAAAGGTAAAATGAGTGCCAAAATTTTGGACGGAAAAGTAGTCAACGAGAAGATCGCCAAGACCCTCAGCTCTCAGATCTTGCACCTCAGTACTAAACCAAAACTTGTGATCATCCAGATTGGTGATCTTGCGGAGTCCAACGCATACATCGGCAGAAAAATTGCCTTTGGCCAAAAAATCGGCGCCATCGTTTTCCATAAAAGGTACAAAGAAGAAGTTTCTCAAGAAATTCTTAAATCATCAATCTTAAATCTTAATTCCGACTCTTCCGTCCACGGCATCATCATCCAAATGCCTCTCCCAAAACACTTGGACAAAGACGAAATTATCGACACAATTGCACCTATTAAAGATGTTGATGGCTTAACTTCACAAAACATTAAAAAACTTTGGGGCAACGAAAAAGAAGCTGTTATTCCGGCAACCACAAAAGGTATTCTGACAATTTTAAATTACTACAAAATTCCCATTTC
>CAZLVB010000042.1:0-6046 GCA_964562855.1 uncultured Gammaproteobacteria bacterium
ACTGGAAGGCAAGGCTGTTTTTGTGGATTTTTGGGCAGCTTGGTGTCCATTTTGTATAGAGGAAATGACAGAAATTGAGAAAATTCACCAAGAGTTTGGTGATCAGTTGGTAGTCTTGGGAGTCCATCGATCAGAAACAGAAGACATTAACACTGGAGAAAAGTTTGCCAAAGACAGAGGTGTGACTTACCCTCTCTTAAAGGACAGCGACGGTTCAGTATACAAAAGTTATACCGGAGGGCGAAATTTCATGCCTGCTGCGGCCTTCATTAATAAGGAAGGCAAGGTCATAAAGCTTCTTTATGGTCCGAAAACCGAAGAACAAATGAGGCAATATGTCAAACAAGCCCTGGGCCAAGAGAATTAATTTGTCTTGGTTCCTAATCGTCATTTTAATAGTGGTTGGAGGTTTTCTGCTCTCAAAACTTGGCATATTTGGCCAGAAAGCCCAAGAGGTAACTTCCCAGGTTTCAAACAAAATTGTCGGAGGCGGTTTTGAATTTACCGAAGAACAATTGAAAAATGCCAAAATTCCCTTTTCCCAGCTGCGATCGGGGGGTCCTTCCAAGGACGGCATACCGTCTATCGATGATCCCAAGTTTGTAAATATCAATGAGGCTGATAAATTCTTGCGAAACGACGATCCGGTTTTAGGCCTTGATTACAAGGGTGTAGCCAGGGCTTATCCACACCGAATTATGAACTGGCACGAAATTGTAAATGATACAGTGGCCGGCGAACCTATCTTGGTCACTTATTGCCCACTTTGCTTCACCGGAATCGCTTTTGAGCGAAAAATTGACGGAAAAGAAACTACATTTGGTGTCTCCGGTAAACTCTACAAGTCAAACCTAGTTATGTACGATCGGACAACAGAGTCGCTCTGGAATCAATTAGGCGGAGAGGCGATTATAGGTGAGCATTTAGGAAAGAAACTGGTGCAAATTCCCCTGGAAACAATCACTTGGACAGACTGGAAGACCAAACACCCAGACACAGAAGTTCTGTCAAAAGACACTGGGCACATTCGTGACTATGACCGTAATCCTTACGAAGGCTATGAAACCGACAGGGATACTTTTGGGACAGAATTCGAAGATGACAGGCTACATCCAAAGAAGAAAATTTGGGGTGTGGAAATCAATGGTAAGTTCAAAGCATACTCCGACGAAGCTCTAGCACAAGTTGGCAACCTCAACGACAGTTTTGCTGGTAAAAACCTTAAAATTTCCAGAGGCCAGGACGGTGCAGTGACAATTCAAGATGCAGCAGGAAAAGATTTGATCCCCACAATTTCCTTCTGGTTCGCCTGGGTGGCTTTTCATCCCGAAACAGAACTTTACAAAATAAAATGATTAAAAAATACTGGTTCGCTTTTTTCAGCGGAGTCATTGGTATTGGTTGTTGTGTTTCGCCAATCTTTTTGGTGATTTTGGGGTTGACATCTGCCTCTGCCGCGGTTGACCTTGCCTATGATCTTTATGCGGACTTTCGCTGGCACTTTAGGGTTTTGGGGCTGATTTTACTTAGTTTTTCACTTTATTATTATTTAAGGAAACGAAATCAATGTTCTATTCATGGAGCATACAAAAATAGAAGCTTTATTTTAGGTTCGTCGGCGATATTTCTAGTAACTTACCTTATTTTTTACTTTTTAACTACTCTTTTGGGGAGACTTGCTAAAAGTGGCTGATTTGCATTTGCCGCAAGTTACCAAGGTAGTAAAGTTTGTTGTTGTATTTAACCTATTACTGCTTGCTGTTGATTGGATTCTTCTTTATTTTGCTTCTCGGCCAATCCAAAAACTATATCAAGAGATAGGACTTGATGCTATTTACAATATTGGCGCCTTTAATGTAAGGGTGAGATCGACAATAGTCATTTTAGCGACCTTAGCAGCTCTTTTTAAATTTTGGGCAGTTAAAGATAGAGAAGTCACAAAATTAGAAAGGGTTATTTTGGCAATTGTTTTAGTGCTGCTTTTTTATTCAACTTATATCGTTGTTAGAATCTTTTTTGAGACCATAAATAGGATATAGGCAAAAATGACCAAAAATGCTTCGCTAGACCAAATTTCTAATCTGGACAGATTGGCCATGGAAGAATTTGGCCTTGATATTTTGCAGATGATGGAAATTGCGGGGTATAAATTCGCGAAGATTGTCAGAAGTTTTTTAAAAGATTTAAACCATAAACACATCATCGTGCTCGCCGGTGTCGGCAATAACGGTGGAGACGGCTTGGCAGCAGCAAGATACATGGCAAACTGGGGAGCAGAAGTTAAAATAATCTTGGCAAGGTCTGATTTAAAACGAGCGGCAAAACATCATCTTGCAATCATAGAAAAAATGGCTATCGAAACTGCCTTTCCTCCTGTTAAGCTGTTAAAAACCGATCTTGTGGTTGATGCGCTTCTCGGCTATAACCAAGTTGGTAATCCAAAACCACCGTATGACGATCTGATAACTCAGGCAAACGGCATGCATACCCCGATTTTTGCTTTTGATAATCCATCCGGCTTGGATATCGATAGCGGCAATCCTTCCTATCCGACAATAAAGGCACACACAACTGTCACGCTTGCCGCCATCAAAAAGGGCCTTGTCACCGAAAGTGCCAAAGAGTATGTCGGAAATCTCAAGTTAGTCGATATAGGAATTCCCAAGAAAGCTTATGAAAGAGCCGGTCTTGAATATCCGTTTGCAAAAAGTGAAAATGGAAGAGAATGAATTTATCCCTGATCGGTTTTTCGCTGCTGACTTTGGGGGAAATAATGATTGGTTACACTGTAATAAAAGTTCACGGCAGAGTCGCCAAAGAACAAAAAATTGACGCCTCCGTTATCGCCGAGATGTCCAGGGAAAAAAGAATTGCAATGTTTGGAATATCTCTTATAATCCTCGGTTTTGTAATACAGCTTCCCGGAAAACTAAATTAATAATTAAATTTTTTCTCTCCCGCCTCGATCCTCACCGGAAGAGTATTTTCACTGGGAGTAATCGGACATCCCCAGTTGTCATTGTAGGAACTGTAGGGATTATAGGCATAGTTGAAATCGATTAGTAACTTTATCTTCCCTTGTCCTGAGCTTGCTTGCAGTGAGCCTGCCTGCTCTGAGCTTGTCGAATGGGTCGAATCTGTCGAAGGATCAATCTGCAGCATTCTTCCGTTTTCATAAGTCTCGTTACCGGTTGTTTGGTCTTTAAATAATAGATAGTATTGGTATTGCTCCTGTTCCGGGTCTTCAAAAACTATTGCATCAACATCTTGCTCTCCGACTTTAAATTTGACTTTGCCTGCACGAAGATAAATTTGTTCATCCCCGTCGGTAGTTTTAATAATTACTTTTTCGCCAACTCCAGCAATATTCGTATCCAGTGTTAGCTCAAAATAAAGTTTTGGATTTGGCGCAAAGTAGGAAAGTCCCCTAAAATTCTTTTTCTGTTCCTCAGTCAGCGGAGACTCGGCATCCTGTTTCCAATGTTTATCTTTTTCGGCTCTGAATTTAATTAAAGCTTTTTTGTCCATAATTTCACCTCCTTTCAAATCAATCTAAAAAGAGCGTTTGTAATATAAAACAGGCCGACTAGGAGAAGAACGATTGCCGATAGCCTCTTAATTTTAGGAGTTGCTGCACTAATAGTTTTTGGCAAAACTCCAAAGTAAGCGGTCATACCCATAAATACAAACATCAGAATTGACATAGTTGCACCTGCAATACCAAAACTGGTAAACCCTGCCGCAAAACCGGCAGATGCTACTGCCCCAAGTGTTAAACCTCCCAAAATTGGTATTGTACAGCCGGAGCCCACTAGCGTGTAGCCAAAGCCGTAGAGAAAAGGAGAAGAAGCTTTTGGCGCTAAGTTTTCAAAAAAACCAAAATGGAACTTTTCGGAAAACTGTCTGTGGGCCAAATAAATTAGAAAAATGCCCACTATGCCTCTAACTGTTCTCAGGTTTTCTTGAAGAAACTCACCAATTGACAGGCCGACAGTACCAATCACAAGCCCCAAAAGCAAAAGAAAAGATAAAACACCAGTGGCCGCTGCAAAGGCGGAAATTAAAGAGCTGGATTTTGCATTCGGCCTCGAAGTTGCAGTAAGTGCTGACGGCAAAAGAGGAAAGGCACACGGTGAAAAAAAGCTGGCCAGACCGGCGACTATTGCCAGAGGGAAAAGACCAAGAAGTAGTTGATCCTTACTCATAAAACCTAAGAAAATAAAATAACCAAGAAACGCCGCTGTTACCAAAATAACAAGACTAAAAATAAATCTAAAAAAATAATTTGTTTCTGTTTTCATATGAGCTTATTCAACACAACAACTCAATTTTGATATGTCTTTAAAAAAACTTTGGGCTGCAAGTTTTATTACTTCTGACAGTGTTGGGAAAACATGGACTGTGTCAATTATTTCCTCCAAAGTCATCTTGTTTCTGACAATCATTGTGGCCTCATGGATTAAATCAGCCGCCTCTGGGCCCAGAATGTGAATACCATGCACCTGATGGGTTTTGTTATCCGCGACAATTTTAATTAAACCTCTGGTTTCGTTGATAATAGCTGCTTTTGGTACCATCTCAAAACTTAAAGTGTTACAGGCGCATTTTATTCCTGACTTTATTACTTGTTCGTCTGTTTGGCCTACTCCAGCAAGGTTGGGAGTGGTAAAAACAGCGTAAGGAACTGCCGAATAATCCATTTGCTTTCTCTCCCCATCAAGGGCATTTTCGGCGGCGATTTTACCTTCCTTTCCCGCTGTTGTCTCAAGTCGCAGTGGTTTATCAATAACATCCCCGGCAGCAAAAATATGTGGCGCAGAAGTCTGCAAGTTGCCATTAACCTTGATGGTTCCTTTTTCATTGACTTCAACACCTGCTTTTACCAAATCCAAATCAGCGGTATTGGGAGTTTTACCTGCAGCAAACATCAAAACTTCGCTTTTCACTTGGTTTTGTTTTCCGTCAACTTCAAAGTTAACTACTATCTCTCCATTCTCTTTATTAACGGATTTACTGTCGGCATTAACAAAGATCTCAATTCCCTCTTCTTCGAGATATTTTTGTAAAGCCTCCGATAGTTCTGGTTCGGTTCTTGGCATGACTTTTGGGTCTTTTTGTAAAATGGTCACTTTAGTTCCAAAATGATGATACATCTGGCCGAATTCAAGCCCAACCGGGCCTGCACCAATAATTACCATTGATTTTGGAAGTTTTTTGAGCTTTAGAGCATCTATGTGAGTAATGTAATTAACTTTTTCTAGCCCTTCTAAGGCAAGCGGTAAGGCAGTAGAACCAGTAGCAATCACAAACTTTTCTCCGTAGAGTTTCTTGTTTCCTACAATTACTTCGTTTTTTGATGCGAATTTTGCCTTGCCTTCAAAATGGGTTACATTTTCTAAATTTGAAAGAACATTTGTATATTTGTCGTGCCGCATTTTATCAACTAAGTTAAGTTCATGATTAATTGCTTTTTCGAAGTCGGCCTCAAGTTTCCCGGAAATAGCATCAAAGCCGTGATTGCCGTAGTATGCAATCTCGCCGATTTTTAATAACGTTTTACTTGGGACACAGCCGACATTAACGCAAGTACCGCCAAGAGGTAAACCCGCGTTAATTAACGCAGTTTTAGCTTTCTTTTCATTAGCGGCGATTGCGGCAGCAAAGGCACCAGCTCCACCACCCAAGATAATAAGATCAAATTTTTCCATTTTTAATCACTCCTCTACCATTTTTTAATCTTTATTAGCTTTGAAGCAAACCATACAAGTGTTAAGACTGAAATTAAAATTCCAAAAATGACTATATATGTGTTTGAAACTAAAATACCTAGCAGGCCCGCAAAACCGCCAGTTACCAAAACAAGTAACACTAGTGGTCCGCCGCAGCAGATTAAAATAGCAAGTACACCCCACATAGCAAAGCTGGTGACTGCTTTTTTAGACGTTCTTTTAATTTCTTTTCTTACTGCTTCTTTCATGGTTTAACTAAGCCGGGTTTTGAGAATTTTTTCAAACCCTTTGTCGTCCCAAGAATAGTAAATTGTTCG
>CAZLVB010000043.1:0-5983 GCA_964562855.1 uncultured Gammaproteobacteria bacterium
GTAATCAAAGATCCGGAATCGGCAGCTGCTTCTGTCACCAAAACCCCCAATGATAGGCCGGAAATTACCCTGTTTCTTGCAGGAAAGTTAGAAGGAACAGACGGAAATCCCAAGGGAAATTCGGAAACAAGAGCTCCGTTTTTAATAATTCTTTCGGCTAATTGTCTATTTTCCGGCGGATAAATTAAGTCTACACCGCTTCCCAAAACGGCGATAGTTCTACCACCGCTATCTATTGCCGCCCGATGGGCAATGGAGTCTATCCCTCTGGCTAACCCGCTGACGACAACCAGCCCACTCATCACTAAACTGCTAACTAACTTCTCCGTCACCTGTCTTCCGTAAACAGTGGCATTTCTTGCACCAACCACCGCAATTGACAGATCATCTTGTGGCAAAATGCTACCCTTATAGTAAAGCACCGGCGGCGCATCGCTAATTTGCCTTAAGTTCGCCGGATAATCGCGGTCGGCAACAGATAAAACTTTAATCCCTCTTTCATAAACGGTCTCTAAATAAACTTTTGGGTCTACCTTTGCGCGAAAATCAAAAATCGATTCCCTCGTCTTCGCATCAATCTTTAGCTCGCGAACATCTTTATCACTTGCTTCCCAAAACGCCTTTAGTGTTTTAAATTTTTTTAAAAGATAATTAAAAGTAGAAGTGCCAACTCCGGGTATTGCCGAAGTCGCGACCCAATACGCAATCTCCTTATTCATTTTTAGCCGTGCTCAAGTCCCGGACTTGAACGGAGCTAATCTCCTCAAATAACAATTCTTCCATTTTCGATTTTAACCTTGTCTGACCTTCGGTCTTTACAAAACTCAGGTAGTCCAGAAATGAATTTCCCTTGCCGAAATAAGAAAGAATATCATCCGTATCTACTGGGCTGTCGTTTTTCCTTTCGATATAACAATGCAAAGATGACCATGGATAATTCTCTAGACTCTGGAGGCCGACAAGCTCTAGAGGATTTAAGTGTATGTATCTTGAAAGATGAACTAGGTATTCGTCCTTTTCGATAAGTTTAGCTTTAAATCTTCCTTGAAATAATGGCCCGACCCTTTCATATCTTTTATTAAAATACATCGCATATGAAAGATTCAATTTATGAATAAATTTTGAAACTGGTTTGTTAGTATCCTGTCGAAGCAAAAAATGGTAGTGATTAGGCATTAAACAATAACAAAGTATAGAAACACCGTGGTCAGTTTTATATTCCTTTAAACGTAATAGAAATCGGTCTCTATCCGCTCTGTCTAAAAAAATAACTCTTTTTTCCGAACCACGACTATAGACATGATAATAACCACCTTTATAGAAAATTGGCTCTCGATAAGGCACAATCCAACAATAACACAAAATTAGGCGAATTCAAGACCCGGACTTGAACGGGGCTAAATTAGGAGAATAAATCGGCCTCCTGCTTGCTTCTCTGCTCAATAAACCGCGCAGCTTTTTTGGCTTGTTGTCTGCGGAATTGTAAGAGTACTGATCCGCTATTCGCTTTCAGATGTTCCGTCAGTCCCTTAGTGCTTCCGCCATCGAATGCTAAAGCAACATTATGCCAGTTTTTAATTGCTGCGCGGATCAATGTCACACCACCTATATCCATGCTCTCCGGAAAATTTTTCTCGTCGAGTTTGTAGAGTTCTAGCGCTACTGCATCAAATGGCTCAGCCCCCATTTTAGAAAGTTCTGCCAAATGAACCTCTTTAGATTTATCTGCCAAAACTTGCGCAAGGATTGTCCTGTCCAAACTTTTAACCCTTCCGTCGAAATCAAAACCGAAAACGATCGACTCCGCTTCAAAACCCTTCTCCCTGATATATTTAGCGGTTCCTTCCGTCGCCCAGATTTTTACACCATTATCTTTAAGTACAGGCAAAAGCACGTCAATAGATGATTTATTAGAAACCGCAATTAGAATATTTTTAACTTTTATTTTATTCATACTTTGGCTCTTTTATTTAGTGCTTAAAATGCCTTACCCCTGTAAACACCATTGTTAACTTATGCTTCTTTGCCTGAGTAATTACTTCATCATCCCTTATTGATCCGCCCGGCTGCATAATTAAGCTGACACCCGCTTCTGCCGCTAAATCAATATTATCCGGAAACGGAAAAAAGGCATCAGAAGCAAGTACTGCATTTTCTGCTTTCCCCCTCGCCTGATTTATCGCAAGCTTTACGGAATTAACGCGGTTAGGTTGGCCCGTCCCCATCCCCACCATCACTTTATCGTTAACAATTACAATTGCATTAGACCGCACATGTTTAACCACTTTCCAGGCAAATTCCATATCCTCTATCCTTTTTTTATCAGGCTTTTCTCCACAAACGACTTTCCAATTTTTAGGATCTTCGACGATAACATCCGGAGTCTGCACCAAATACCCGTTAAAAACTCTAGTAAATTCCAATTGCTTTGGAGGTTTTTCGGCCTTGACTACCCGCAATTTCTTTCTTCTTTTTGTAAGCTCTTCAACAACTTCCATGGAAAAATCAGGTGCAACAATCAGCTCAAAAAAAAGCCCCTCCATCACCCTAACCATTTCCAAGGTTGGCGGTCTGTTAACGGCAATTATCCCGCCAAACGCACTGACACTGTCCGCTTCAAATGCCAACATGTATGCCGCAGCAAGATCGGCCCTTGCGGCAATTCCGCTGGGATTCCCATGTTTGATAATAGCCACTGTCGGTTCTCTAAATTCACAAACCAGCCGCCAGGCATGATTTGCATCTCCAAGATTATTGTGCGAAAGATCAATACCGGCTAGCTGTACGTAACCAGGGTCCGAATCTGTTAAGTAAAAGGCGCTTTTCTGATGAGGATTTTCTCCATAGCGAAGATCCCTAAACTTTTTAAGTTTCAAATTAAGCTCTTTTGGTAAATCCATCCCTAAAAATTCGGGGCACGAAATCCAAAACAAATTCGAATTTTGAAAATTCTAATTTCTGAAAATTGTTTCGGGTCTCGATATTCGAATTTCGAGTTTTACCATTTTATCTATTACTCTGCAAAAAATACCAGTCAAGAATCTCTCGAGCAACCGGCGCAGCGACAGAAGAACCTTCCCCGCCGTCCTCAATAACCACTGTAATAGAAATTTGCGGGTTTTCATATGGGGCAAAAGCCGTAAAAAGCGCATGTGGATTACCCAAAGCCTTTTCGGCAGTTCCTGTTTTACAGCCTACTTTGTAAGGAGCCGTAAAAAATGGCCAGGCTGTTCCGCCTTCCTCGCAAGCCATCCTCATCCCATCTCTGACAATCGAAAGATTCTGCTGGTTGACTATATTCTCTTTCACCACCTTGCTGCCAATTAAAACCTCATGCTTTTTATCTTTCGCATCTATTTTAGAAACCAGATATGGCCGGGTTGAATATCCCGTGGCCATAAATGATGTAATTGAGTTTAACTGAATTGGCGTTGCCTGCAAAAACCCTTGGCCAATAGCAAGATGCAAAGTGTCGCCCAAGAACCACGGATTATTTTGAGTCGATTTCTTCCAAGTCTCGTCCGGCACCAGACCCAAAGACTCATCCGCAAGATCAACGCCGGTTTTCTGGCCCATACCTAATTTTATAGCCAGCGTCCTAATCGCGCTTAAACCAGTCTTTTCTGCCAACCGATAAAAGAAAATATCATTGGAACGGGCAATTGCGCGATCGATCTTGATTGTACCGTCTTTACCGCCGTAGGAAAGAAAGTACCAGTTGGCAAACCGCACATCACCTATGTAAAATTCACCGACATCTTCAATTTCGGTATCACGCGTTACGGCACCCACCTCCAGCCCGGCCAAGGCCGAGACCAGTTTGAAAACCGACCCGGGTGGGTAAACACCTTGAGTCGCTCTATTCAAAAATGGTTTATCTTTATTAGTTAAGCTTACTGCAATATTCTGCGGATCAAACGAAGGTTGCGAAACCAACGCTAAAATTTCACCCGTTCTTGGATTTTGAATAATTATGGAGCCACGAGTTAAAGATTTTGATTTTAACTGCTTTGACAAAGCTTCAAATGCCTTTCTTTGTAAATCCAAATCAATGGTTAAATGAATATCTCTGCCAGCCTGCGCATCTTCTGTCCCTAAAACAGAAACATTCTTGCCAAGCGTATCGACTTCGATCAGCTTCCTACCAGGTTTTGCTGACAAAAAGTTGTCAAAAACTGCTTCTATTCCGAGCCTTCCCGCTTGCATTGACTGACCATTTGAGCTCTGATCATTCGGACTAAGATATCCCAAAATATGCGCTAAATTTTCCCCAAATTTGTATTCCCGCACAACTTTTTGTTCAATCCTGCCCAGCTCTCCTTCAAAATTTTCTCCAGCCAGACGCGACCTTTCCAACTCGCCTGCCGTATTTTCGGAAATCTCTACAACCTCCGAACCCTTTTTTAAAAGGTAAACTTTGCCGGACTGCGCCAAAACCTGCCCGTTTCTATCAAAAATTTTGCCTCTTTCCCCTTCTAAATTAACAAGTCTGATTCTGTTTTCATCTGCCAAATTTCTATAATTTTCGCCGCCGATCATCGTCAAAATAAATAGCCTCACCAAAAAAATAAAAATGCAAATAAAAATCAAAAAATAAAGGATCTGAAATTTTGAAGAATCAAAAGACTTGGTAAAATCGCCAAAATTGTACCAGCCGTCCTCGTCTTTAGAAATACGACTGCGCTTTAACTTTCCAAATGATATACCTTCAAAGAATTTAGGATCTGTAAAAAATGGCGATTTCGATTTAAGATTCACCCCGTAGTGCTTGCTATTTTTACCTTGTCTAAAAGATAATCGTTCTCCAAAAGTATTCCGCAGCCGCGAGCTACACAGCTTAAGGGCTCACTTGCCACGGAAACTGGCATCTTTGTCTCGGAAGATATCAGCTTTGGCAATCCCAAAATTAATGACCCGCCTCCGCAAAGCATAATTCCTCTTTCTGCAATATCCGCCAGTAATTCCGGCGGGGCGTCTTCGATTGTATCTTTAATTTGCAAGATAATTTTATAAATTGTTGAAGACAAAGCTTCGCGAATCTGAACAGAGGAAAGTTTTACCGACTTAGGCACGCCTTTTTCTAAATCCCGTCCGCGCACGATCATTTCTTTTTCAATATCCAGGGCATTAGCACTGCCCAGCAAGATCTTTACCTCTTCGGCCGTTTTCTCGCCTAAAGCAAGCGAGTGGCGTGATCGCACATAGTTTATTATTTCATCATCCATAGCATCGCCCGCCGCCTTAACTGATTTGCCAACTACAACACCCCCTAAAGAAATCACCGCAATCTCACACGTTCCGCCACCAATATCAACAATCATCGAACCAACAGGCTCAAGAACCGCAAGTTGCGCTCCGATTGCTGCAACCATCGGCTCTTCAACCAGAAAACATTCTCTGGCTCCGGAATCGCAGGCCACGTCAAGAAGCGCCTTTCTTTCTACCGCCGTGACTTGTGATGGTATACCAATAACAATTCTTGGCCGAGGATAAGCAAAACTCTTTCCATAAGTCACGTGAATTTTCTTGACAAAATTCGAAAGCATTGCCAAAGTTACATCGTAATTGGAAATTACGCCGTCCTTTAACGGCTTTACGATGATAATGGACGGAGGAGTCCTGCCGACCATTTTTTTAGCCTCGGTTCCGATAGCCACAATTTTGCCGCTTTTTTTATGCTGGGCGACAATTGACGGCTCGGAAATCACAATCCCTTTCCCTTTAACATGAACAAGGGTATTGACAGTTCCCAAGTCCACGCCTAAGTCTTGCGAAAAATGTCCGAGGATATTGTCAATAATTGGAATCATTATTTATCGCTAAATGACGAACGCTTAAGGACTAAAGCTTGAGAGGATTTTTGCTTTAGTCGTTAGTCGTTTGACCTTAGTCAAAACCCTGTGAAGTATACAAATTATTGATAAATCAGACAACTGCCTGTTTGGTTGCAGTTTGCATCTGTCTTTGCAATAATCAAATTAGG
>CAZLVB010000044.1:0-4892 GCA_964562855.1 uncultured Gammaproteobacteria bacterium
AATCTTGTGGTCAACTTCATCATCTGGCAACATACTGCGGTTATCGACAATATCCGGCACCGCTTCTATCGAAATGTTTTGTTTTCTAGTTCGCCAGTGATCAATTACTAAATTCCTGCAAATTCTAAAAAGCCAGGCCTCAAAAGGCGGCCCGACTTCCCTGTATGACCCCAGTGCTTGCCATGCCTTTAAAAAAACCGCCTCAGTTATATCTTCAGCGTCTTCCCGTCGGCCAACTCTAAAGAAGACAAAACGGTAAATTCTGTCAAGCAAAAGATCATAGATTTTACCAAAAGCCACACTGTCGCCCTTTTTTGCTTGCCTGACAAGTTCTTGTATCTTGCTTTTGGCATCTACCATCTTATTAAACGGAGGTTTGATGATTTTGAAACAGTAGACACTATAAACTTCCGAGGACTTAAAGTCCACGGTGTTCTATAAGTTTTAGGCCCGCAGTCCCGAGCTAGTCGAGGGACGAAGACCGCATGGTACTGTATACATGAGCGAGCAAGAATGCATCTCCTCGGAAGTATGTATTCTCCCGCAGTCATTCATAGAGTGGCTTAACATATTTTCTGCGAGCGAATATAACAGATGATTGCAACGGTGCTAGTCTGCCAAACGTGAGTGGTAATTATTGACTGCCCCAGATTATTTTGTTAGAATCATCACGCATTTTAGGCAAGTACCTGGGTGGGCCTTGGGAGTCCGCCTTTTTGATATAAAGCAGAATAATTCAAACCTAAAATCCGAAGGATTTTATAATGGCCATACAAGCAAGAACAGAATTTGCGTCAGCTCTTAACCAAGTTTGCTCCGAGCGGGGAGTCGAACCGGAAGTGGTCATCGATTCTATAAAACAGGCAATACTGGCAGCCTACCGTAAAGATTATGGCGAACCCGAAGGCATCGAAGTCGATCTTGATCCGGAAACAGGCGGTGTCGCTCTTACTAAAGGCAAGAAGAATATTACGCCAGCCGGGTTCGGAAGGATTGCTGCCCAAACCGCCAAACAAGTTATTTTGCAAAGGATCAGAGAAGCCGAAAAAAACGCAATCCTTTCAGAATACTCTTCTAAAGTTAATACGATTGTTTCTGGTATCATCCAGCGAATTTCCGGCCCAATAATAACAGTTAATTTAGGAAAAGCAGAAGGCATCATGCCGCCCCAAGAACAAGCTCACAATGAAAAATATGTCGTCAACCAGAGGATGAAATTCTACGTCGTGGGTATTAAAGAAGGTGCCAGAGGTGAAGAAATAATAGTTTCCAGAAGCGCACCTGGGCTTTTGGAGGGACTTTTCAAACAGGAGGTCCCAGAAATTGCGGCAGGCAGCGTCGAAATTAAGACTACTGCCAGAGAAGCAGGGTCCAGATCAAAAATCGCCGTCTCCTCATCTCAACTTGGGGTCGATCCGGTCGGATCTTGCGTAGGGCAAAAAGGCGTTAGAGTCCAAGCTGTAATCAATGAACTTCAAGATGAAAAAATTGATGTGATAGCTTATCAGGAAGACATTGTCGAATTTATAAAAGCCGCTCTTTCTCCCGCCAAAGAATTAAACGTCACAATTGATGAAAAGGAAAAAACAGCTCTTGTGATTGCTCCAGACGACCAGCAATAGATGGCAATCGGCAAAGAAGGCCAAAATGACAGGCTGGCTGCCAAGCTGACAGGCTACAAAATTGATATAAGGGGTAAAAGCGGGACACCTAAAGAAGTTGAAGCTAAAGAAAAAGAAGCGCAGGAAAAGGCGAAGAAAGCCTTAGGTGTAACGGAAGAGGCATCAAAAGTATCAGAAGTACCAAAGGTACCAAAAGAAAAGGGGACAGAAGAAACCAAGATCCAGGATCAACCAACTGCCACATCCGATGATAAAACCCAAGCCGGGCAAAAAGCGACATCAGTCTCAGCTACTCAAGTTGCCGAAACAAAAAAATCAGAAGACACTGCCAAAGCTACCAAGACAAGCAATAAGTCTCACGCCTCCGATATGGATACATCCGACCAATCTGAGTCAAAAGAGAAGCCAGACGAACAAGAGAATCCGCCAAAAGGGCAAGACGGCGAAAAACTACTTAAATGAAAGTTTGGCAGCCGTCAAATTTAACACATGGATCGAGCGAATCAACAAAAATTCAGGCCGCCTATTATCACCCTTATGGGGCATGTAGATCATGGAAAAACCACCTTACTTGACGCTATTCGCAAAACCAATGTAGTTGCCCAAGAACACGGCGGAATTACCCAGCACATTGGGGCCTATCAAATAACTTTCAAAAACAATCCGATTACTTTCGTTGATACTCCAGGTCATGCTGCTTTCGAAAAGATGCGTTCACGGGGGGCGGAAGTCGCCGATATTGTTGTTTTAGTAGTAGCAGCCACAGAGGGGATAAAACCACAAACTCAAGAAGCAATCAAGCATATCAAGAAAGCCGAGAAACCGATAATAGTTGCTCTTACCAAAATAGACCTGCCAAACATTAATTTAGAAAAAGTTAAAAAGGAATTACAGAGAGAAAACCTAGTTATCGAAGAATTCGGTGGTGACGTGCCGGTCCAAGAAGTAGCAGCTCCAAAGGGCAAAGGTATCCAAGAGTTGCTTGAGGTTATCCAACTAGTTTGGCAGCTTTCGCCGGCATCTTCGGAACCTGAAGCACCCCTTGAGGCGGTAGTTGTCGAATCGTTTTTAGACAAAAATCGCGGTCCGGTTGTGACTGTAATAGTCAAAAAAGGTACGCTTGAAGTTGGGAAAAAGATAGATGTCGATGGTGAAGCGATTACTGTCAAAGCTCTAATCGACGACAAAAACGGGAGACTAGCGACTGCCGGGCCGTCAAAGCCTGTTGAAATTTTAGGTTTTAAAAAAATACTGGACGTAGGCAGCATCGTGAGAGATCAAAATATAGTCAAATTATCAGCCCTAAAGACCCCGGCAACACTCTCGGAAATAATTGCTAAATCACAGCAAACAAAAGATAAGTTCAAGGTCGTTATTAAGGCTGACGTTGGCGGAAGCCTGGAAGCTATTGAGGCAAATTTGCCAGAAAAAGTTTTTGTGGTTTTGTCACATGTAGGAGAAGTTTCTCCGGCAGATATCGCATTCGCCAAAGCAGCTAACGCGCCGATTCTGGCGTTTAATGTCAAAGTATCGTCCGCAATTAAACAACAAACAGAAAGGGAAGGAGTAGTTATTAGAGAGTATAAAGTTATATACGATCTTATTGACGATCTGAATGAAGTTGTCACCAATTTTGAAGAGGCAAAACACGAATCTAAAGTAGTTGGACGGGCGAAAATTGTTGCAGTATTTGAGATAGATGGGAAAAAAGTGGCTGGCGCAATAGTAACCGACGGAAAGATAAAAATAGGGCAACAAGCAGTTATTAATCGTAAAGCTAACGGTAAAAGTGATCCTATGGAAATAAAATCACTCAAAAGATTCAAAATGGATGTGGTAGTTGTCGATAAAGGACAGGAATTTGGTATCGGCTTTCCCCAGAATGTTGACTTTGGCGAAGGTGATATAATAGAATCTTTGGGTTAAAAATTTATTCAGAGCAAAAAAAACACCTCGCAGGAGATGAAGCAAATTTTGAGCGAGGAAGAGAGAACCACGGGCTTCAGGCAGTGGGAATCTATCCAGTTTTAATATCGAGAACTAAGATTACTCAAATTAAATGGACCCGATATCTAAAGAAAAAACTCTAGATAGGCTAACCAAGGCGCAAAGGATCTCAATTGTTGTTGCCGAAAATTCCGGCTTTGATGGATTGGCTGCGGGTTTAGCCTTATATCTTTCTCTGGCAAAATTGGGGAAAAATGCCGCACTTTGGGCCAAATATCCAACCGTGTCCGATGCCTCAAAGCTCTATGCAGTAGACAAAATCGGCAAAACTACCCAAGGCCAAAATTTAGTTATCGACGTGGATAACGCAGTTAACACCGTTGATAAAGTCACCTATTTTTTGGACAATACTAAACTCAAGATAGTTATTCACCCCTTACCGGGTACCGCCGGCCCCACTGCAGAGCAAATCTCCTTCGAGCACACGCCGCAAAAAGCAGACTCACATTTTATAGTAGGATTCCAATCACCGGAAGAATTGAATAAACAATTTATCCATGAACAAACTATGAGTTCAGACACTTGGACAGTCAGTATTTCGTTAAAAAATATGAATCAAAAATTTGCTCAAGTTACTGTAACTAATCCTCTAGCTACTAGCCTGAGTGAACTAATGGCAGGCTTATTGCGTGATTTAGCCTTGCCTGTTGATGAAGATATTGCCTACAATCTTTATACCGGAATCTCTCATACTACAAATAACTTTGACGTCGCAAGATCTTCACCCACTACGTTGGAAATTGCTTCATGGCTAATTAAATTTGGTGCCGGTCGAGCCAGTTTTGCGCAGACGCCTCAAACAGCGAAAGAGGCTCAATTTGAAGTTAACCCAGTTCCTAGTCCTGGCAGCTTTGGTCAACTCAACAACTTTCCACAAAATCAGGTAGGAATTAAATCTCAAAAAGACTGGCTTAAGCCGCCAAAAATCTACAAAGGTTCCAAGTCTTTTGACAGTGAACATTAGATTAGATATACTAAGCTTTCTCATGGCCGACACTTCCAAAAAACAAGTTATAGATAAATTTAAAACCCACGACGGGGACACAGGCTCTCCTGAAGTGCAAGTTGCCCTGCTTACTCAAAGGATCGAGAAGGTTAAAGAACATTTAAAATCACATGGGCATGACAATCATTCTAGGAGGGGACTGCTTTCAATGATTAATAAACGCAGAAGGCTCCTGCATTATTTAATGAGAAAAGCAGAAGACAGGTATAAAGACATCATCGGCAAATTAGCACTGCCAAAATAGATGTCTTTGCGGT
>CAZLVB010000045.1:0-4154 GCA_964562855.1 uncultured Gammaproteobacteria bacterium
CCCAGCACATATATAAGTGACGAAGTAAATATTTTTAAGCGATATTTGGCAATGTCACCTTCTTGGAGTTCTTTGACTGAAACCCCTGAAATATATGAAATATAAGCTGGCAAAAGAGGCACCACGCATGGCGCCAAAAACGAAACCAGACCAGCCAAAAATGCGATGGGCAAGCTAAATGTTTCCATAAACACATTTTAGCTGATTTCCTCTTTTAAATTGTAATCTAGGACACAATTAATTTAAGGCCAAAGAGTATAATTTAAGCGATGAACCGCAAACTCTGGTACTTAAAACAACTGAATCTTTTTAAGACCTTACCTGAAAATCAAATTAAGTATATTAGCGAACAGGTACATGCCAAAGAATACGGCAAGCGCCAGGTTGTGCTTGAGCCTGAAGACCACGATAAGGTCTTTATTCTTAAATCGGGCAGAGTTGAAATCTATCAGTTAACTGCTGATGGCAAAAAAATTATTATCGACACATTGGGGCCAGGCAACGTGTTCGGTGACCTAGGTCTTGATGAAACCAGTGATAATTTTGTCGAGGCGACGACTGATTCATTTGTCTGCGTAATGAGCAAAAATGAATTTTTTGAGATGGTTGGTAAAAATCAACAAATCGCCACTACTTTAGTCAAAGAACTTTTCACCAAAATTGTTGAGTCGGAAAAGCAAGTTGCGGCTTTGGCTTCCGACAATCTTGCTACCAAAATTAAAGATCTGCTCCTGAGACTTGCCAAAAAACATGGAGAAAAACAACAAGATAAAATCGTCATTGCGGCCAAATTCACTCATGAGGAGCTGGCCGATATGATCGGCGTTTCCCGACCAACAATGACCGAAATGCTCAATAAGTTAGAAAATCAAAATATCATTAAAAGAGAAGGCAAAATTATCTCCTTTGATCCTCAAAAACTGCAAAATCTCTGAAAATCCTCAAAAAACAATTGTAGCCCAAGCGACAGAATTTAACCAGCTTCTATAGTATTTTGTTTTGCAAAAGGAGATACAAGCATGGCCATTGAAATAAAGGAGAATCCAACTCTTATCAAAGATGTGCTGGTGCACGAGATGACCAAGAATCCTCTCTTGGTACCCGAGTATGCTGTAACCTTTTATCCGCTGGCGCAAGAGCACATGCCTGCTTTTGCTCAAAATTACCGAAGGGCATATGAGCGAGGAGACTTTTTTGCAAGCCGTTATTCTGATCCCCGGTCTCAAATTTTCAATCCCACTTGGCTTTCACAAGAGGTCAGCAATCCAAACCACATCTGGACAGTTTTTATGCGAGAAGGAGAGTTTATCGGAGCCACCGGCTTATTTTACGAAGATGGAGGCATCACTTCCGATGAAACTCAACTTGACATCAAAGGAAGAGGCTTTGGCACGATGAAACATTTCCTAAGAAGGGTCGAGGCGGTACTGGATAACTTGGGGGTTGATATCGCTGCCGATTTTCTGCTAACCCCGCAATCCAAGAGCCTGCGCACAACCCTGCAGGCGGAGCAAGGTATGACTGCGCTTGGTATACACCCATATGAGCTGGTTCATCGCAAAAGGGGCAATAGAGACAGTCTTATCTCGGGTAGAAAATACCACAATCTTCGTCCTCAAGCACCGATTATCATGCCCCAGATGACAGAAATATATGACATTGTAGCGAATCAAGTATCTCTTCCAAAAGCACAAGTTCTCGATGTTCCGGCTAATTTAAAATTCACACCCCGATTTAGCCAGCAATATGAGGAAATCAAAATTTGGGGATTGGATCCGATAGGCCAAAAAGATGCACTTGTGGAAGGTTTCAGTCCTATCAAATACGAACCAAGGTCGAATACCTTTACTATGGCCAAATTCCCGAAAGAGCAACCGGATTTATCGTTTATCGCATCTGAAGGTATCTCTGCCAACACTAATCTTGTTGCATACCTTGAAAGAATCTATGATATGAGTGGAGAATTATGAAAGAATTTGAAGGCAAAACTGCGTTTGTCACTGGTGCCTCAAGGGGGTTGGGAGAAAGCATCTCGCTTGAACTCATCAAAAAGGGTGCCCACGTAATCGGCACCTCCAGAAGTGTCCCTTCGCAGCGACTTCAGGCGTACATCGATCGAGGTCAAGCTTCTTATGAAAGAGCTGATCTTTCAACCCCTGATTGGGAAGAGGTTACCCAAAAACTCATTGAAAAAATATATAACGATCATGGCGGTTTTGAAATCTTTGTCAACAACGCCGGTGCCCTTTCTACAGATTATTTCGCCCACGATGACCCCAAAAAACTAGCCCAAGAAATTATTCTTGATCTTGGCGTCCCGATACTGATGCATCGCCATTGGCTTGGAGAGTTTAATAAGCGTCACGAAAGCGCTAAGTTACCCGAACTTTCCGTTAATATCTGCTCGGTATCGAGCATCTATTCTTGGGCAGGCGGTACTGCCTACCAAGTTGCCAAAACCGGTCTTTCTACCTTTGTTTCCAGCTTTCGGGTTAGCCAAAGATCTGCCCGCGAAGCAAATCCTCAAACAAAAGTGCAGCTGGGGCCTGTTGCCGACTTAAATATCCGTACAGTCGCAATCTATCCGGACAGTATTGCCACCGGGATGATTACTAAGGCCCAACAAGATTCTCTTTACCAAATAAAAGGTGACCTTTTGCCTGCTGATGTCGTTGTCGATGTCGTCATGAAATCAATTGAAGGGGCCGGAGTTTTTGGAAAATACGATGACATCGCCATCCTCGCCAACCCAACCGAACCGGCAACCGGCCGAAGATTGACGGGGGTTTATGTTGCCTTCCTCCCTGTTGATCAAGAAACCCAAAGACCTGCCTATAACTTGCGGATTCTTCAAAAAATAGCTCCCACGGCTCGACTGATCAAGGGTAAGCCTCAGTGACTAAAATGAAAATGTCGCTTTGACGACGGAATTTTCCCAAAGCCGATGTTATTCTTTTTATGATGGAAGGCATTGATATTTGCAAAACTTGCGCTAAATACGGGGATAAACGAAATCACTTCTTATGTCCTACTGACGGTCTTATTCACCAAGAGTATGTCGACTTTCTTTGCAATAAATGTAAGGCCAGCGAAATGATCTATCAAGACGGAGTCTATTTCTGCCCCGAATGTTTAACTACTGCCAATTCTCTTCAATGTCGAATCTGCGGCTCAACGGAAGTCGCCTTTTTTTGAAAATGTCGCCTAAACAACAGAATATCAGAACAATTACTATTATGCTTACTTTATTATGAAAGGAATTGTTACTTGCAAGGATTGTATTTTAGAACTCTGGAAAACAAACTGCGAGGACTGTGAAGCAGCTAAACCCATTGTTGCCAAGCTTGAGCAGGAGGGATATTTTTTTGAGAAATACAATATAGAAAGCTCAACCGGAAGAAAGCTCTGGGATGAATATCTCTCAGAAATTGATAAAAACTCAAAAAAACAAGGGTATGACGAAGGTTATATTTATACACCGACTTTTATTAATCCCAAAACCCGAAAAGTGCTGGCATTTTCCAATAGGGTGCCGACAAAAGCTGAATTAATAAAATTAGCACAAGGAGAGACAGCATGAGAATCAGAAAAATTTTAAGCAATACAATTTTGAAAGACTTGTACTTGTTTCTGACAGCGCCCATAGATAGTCCTCTTAAAAAATCCATGAACGACAAAAAAGCTGAAAATAAATCCGAGGATGGTTTTACAAGATACATTGCTGCACGGCAAAAATTAGGATTCTAAAAGAAAGGAGGTGAAAAAATGGATACTAGCGAGCTGAAATCAAAAGTTTCAAGAAATTCACAGGCTGCACAATTTGCGCCTTGGTCGGTTGCGGCGGGTTTGATCATTCTGGCCATTTACCTATTTAATGCCTTTTTGCTTTCTTTAACTATTAATAAATATTTTCTCGTATCCAAGGCAGAACGGGATAATGCTCAGGTGGGTTCGGCTCTTGTACAAACACTTGACAAAATTCAGACAACAAGTGCCGTCCTTGAACCGTTAAAATTCGTGGGATTAACCTTCATAATACTTGGCATCAGCTTATTTTTGATTGCCATACTGCAAATTTTAAAATTAAGAGGTGAAGCAACGAAACTTGCACTGGCAGCTCGAGGAGCCAAATAAATATGGAAAAAGAAGAAAAA
>CAZLVB010000046.1:0-3297 GCA_964562855.1 uncultured Gammaproteobacteria bacterium
AAACAATTATGGAGATGCTTTTTTCGACAGGCTTGAGGGTTTCCGAGCTTTGCAAGCTCAATGTTGATCAAATAAATCTGGAGCGCAAGGAATTTGGGGTTATCGGCAAAGGCGGCAGGGCGCGGGTGGTTTTTCTTTCGGACAGGGCGGCAATTTGGCTTGAGAAGTATCTGGCCAAAAGAACAGACAGTTATAAGCCGCTTTTTGTCAGGTACAGAAAAAATCAACAGCCCGTGGAAAACGGCGAAAAAATGCGTTTGACTTCAAGGTCTGTTCAGCGAATTTTAGAAAAATACGTGCGCAAGGCGCGACTGCCTGTTAAAGCTACACCGCACGTTTTACGTCACTCGTTTGCTACGGATTTATTAATGAATGGAGCGGACTTGCGAAGCGTTCAGGAGCTTTTAGGCCACAAAAACGTTTCGACAACCCAAATCTACACCCATGTGACGAATGCGCAGTTGAAGGATGTACATAAAAGCTTTCATAGCGGGAATAAGTAACACTAAATTAGCTGGACTGTTTTAGGTAATGATCCCAAGGAAGAATTTTAAGATCGTGGAACTTTTTAAGGCTGATTGCTTTAACGAATAGTTCTGCAGTCTGCAGATTGGTTAGAAGCGGTATACCGAAGTCTATTGAGGCCCGGCGCATTAGGTAATCGTCGTCGAATTCTTTTTTGAAGTAAGGGTCAAATATATTGATGACTAAATCGATTTTTTTACTGTAGAGAAAGTCTAAGATATTAGGTTTTTTGTGTTCATGAATCTTGTAGAGTTTTTCGGCCTTTATTCCTTTTTGGTTTAAGAATTTGGAAGTTCCCTCGGTCGCATAGATCTTAAGACCGACAGTGGTAAGTATTTTGGCGCTTTCGTAAAATTTAACCTTGTTTTCATCGCCTGCCAGCGATATGAAGACGGATTTTTTGGGCAGGCTTACACCTGTTGCTATTAAGGATTTGAGGAATGCTTCATGGACATCATCGCCAAAGCAGGCAACCTCGCCGGTGGAAGCCATTTCTACGCGCAAAATGGGATCTGCGCCTTTTATTCTGGAAAAGGAAAATTGCGGTGATTTGACTACCACATAATTTTGTATTTGGTATTTTGTATCTTGCTCGCCTCGCTTCGCGGGCGAAGCGGGTATTTTGTATTGACCAAGTATCGCTTGAGTGGCAACTTTTGCGAAATTAACTCCTGTGGCTTTAGAGACGAAGGGCAGACTGCGCGAGGCCCGAAGATTACATTCTATAACCATCACTTTATTGTTGATGGCTAAAAACTGAATATTGAAAGGCCCCGTGATTGTAAGAGCCTTGGCAATTTTTTGAGCAATTGAGTCAACTTCCTTCACGGTTGCCAGGTAGAGTTTTTGGGCAGGCAAAACAATTGTCGAATCTCCGCTATGCACCCCTGCATTTTCGATGTGCTCGGTTATAGCAGATGCAAGGATTTTGCCATCTTTGGCAACTGCATCTATTTCGATTTCTTTGGCGTCCTGGTAAAACTTGGAAATAACAACCGGATATTCTTCTGAGATTTTTGAGGCTGCAGAGAGGTAATCTGCAAGATCTTGCGAGTTGAAGGCAACATTCATGGCTGCTCCAGAAAGTACGTATGACGGCCTCACAAGGACCGGGTATGCGACTTTGGCGGCAAATTTGAGGGCGTCTTTTAGGTTTTTAAGTTTTGCCCAAACCGGCTGGGCAATTTTAAGCTCGTCACATAATTTGGAAAACTTACTTCTGTCTTCTGCGCTATCAATTGAGTTTGGTGTTGTTCCTAAAATATTCACTCCCGCATTTGATAGTTTCATCGCCAGGTTATTTGGGGTTTGCCCGCCCATGGACACGATTACTCCGTCGGCTTTTTCTTTTTCGTAAATCTCCAAGATAACTTCTTTTGATAGCTCTTCGAAGTAAAGCTTATCGGCCATGTCGTAATCAGTTGAAACCGTTTCGGGATTACAGTTGATGACAATAGGCTGATTTTCGAGCTCTTTAACCTTCTGGGCGCAGGTAACAGAGCACCAGTCAAATTCGACGGATGATCCGATGCGGTATGGACCGGAGCCCAAAACAATAATCTTGCGATTGTGTTTGTTGACGGTTGACGGTTGACGGTTCACAGATTTATTTTTTACTGCGAACTGCGAACTGTGAACTGTGAACTCATCGATGTCATCCTCCTCGCCGTTATATGTCAGATAGAGGTAGTTTGTTTGGGCCGGGTACTCGGCAGCAAGGGTGTCAATCTGCTTGACGACTGGCTTGATACCTTCTTTGTCTCTTAGTTCGCGGATTTTTTCTTCGGCTGTTGAAGTTAGTTTGGCCAGACGTTTGTCAGAGAAGCCAAGTTTTTTGGCAGTTCTGAGAATGTCATGGTCTTTGACACTTTTGATACTTTTTTCGCAATCTGCAATGTTTTTAATCTTGGCCAAGAAGAAAGGATCGATTCCAGTTGTTTTGTAAATTTTTGGTAAAGGGACATTGTTTGCTATTGCTTGGGCAATTGAAAAAAGCCTGAACGGGGTGGGTTTTTTAAAATCAGATTGCGGAGCCTTTTGGTCTAAGACGCCTTCCAGATCCAAATCGAGCATGCGGACCGCTTTTTGCAGGGCTTCTTCAAATTTTCTGCCGATAGCCATGACTTCCCCTACCGATTGCATATAAGAGCCGATTTCTGCCCGGCTTTTTAAAAATTTGCCCAAGTCCCATTTGGGGATTTTGACAACAACATAATCCAATGCCGGCTCAAAGCAGGCGATGGTTTTTTGCGTTACTGAATTTTTAAGATCAATGAGTGAATGTCCAAGGGAAAGTTTGGCGGCAATATAGGCCAGCGGATATCCCGTTGCTTTTGAAGCAAGGGCACTGCTTCGGGAGAGTCTGGCGTTAACCTCGATTATTCTATAATCGAGGTAATTTCCAATTTCCAATTTCCAATTTCCAATCAAATTCGAATTTTTAAATTCAGAAAATTTTAGACTTTTTGTATTTTGATAATTTGAATTTTTATATTGTTTGTAGTTTGGTGCTTGATATTTGGAATTTGGTCTTGGGTTCAGGGCAAATTGGATATTGCATTCGCCGACGATTTTTAGGTGTCGTATGACTTGAATGGCAATTTGACGAAGGCCGTGGTACTCGAAGTTGTTAAGCGTTTGAGACGGGGCAACGACGATTGACTCGCCTGTATGGATGCCCATCGGGTCAAACTTTTCCATCTTACAGACGGTGATGCAGTCGTGGAATTTATCACTGCCTACACCGTACTCTACTTCTTTCCAGTGAAAGCG